>JACDBQ010000128.1 GCA_013694845.1 Acidobacteriota bacterium | reverse complement strand
ACCAGGGCGTCAGACGCTCATAGGCGGCAGCTGCGCGGAACAGCGTCCGCTCCTCCCAGGCGCGCCCGGTCAACTGCAGGCCGACAGGGAGCCCGTCCGCAAAGCCGCACGGGACGCTGATCGCCGGGATCCCCGCCAGGTTTGCGCTGACGGTGAAGACGTCTGCCAGGTACATCTGCACCGGATCATCGAGCTTTTCACCCAGCTTGAACGCGGTGGTGGGGCTCGTCGGGGTCGCAATAACATCGACGTCGCCGAACGCCCGCTCGAAGTCCTGCCGGATCAACATCCGAACCTTCTGTGCCTTCAGGTAATAGGCCTCGTAATAGCCCGCACTCAGCACGTAGGTGCCGAGCATGATCCGACGCTTCACCTCGTGGCCGAACAGGGCACGGGTGCGCGAATACATCTCGAAAAGGGTTTCGACCCCGGGTGCGCGGGAGCCGTAGCGCACGCCGTCGAAACGTCCCAGGTTCGAGCTCGCTTCGGCCATGACCACGATGGCGTAGGTGGCGGTCGCATAGCGGCTGTGCGGCAGGGTGACCTCGCCGATCTCAGCCCCAGCGTCGCGCAGCACGTCGATCGCTTCGTCGAAGGCCCGGCGTACGCCTGCGTCCACGCCGTCGTTGACCAGTGCACGCGGCACGCCGACGCGCAACCCACGGGCGTTCTCACGGGTCGCGGCGACGTAGTCGTCCACCGGCATGACGCCCGACGTGGCGTCCCTCGGATCGTGACCGGCGATTACGGCAAGGCAGGTCGCGACGTCAGCAACGGTCGTGCCGAAGGCGCCCACCTGATCGAGCGAGGAGGCGAACGCGATCAGCCCATACCGCGGCACCCGGCCGTATGTGGGCTTCATCCCGACGATGCCGCACAAGGCGGCGGGCTGGCGAACCGAGCCCCCGGTCTCGGAGCCGAGCGCCAGCGGCGTGAGACGAGCCGCCACCGCCACGGCGGACCCGCCGCTGGACCCGCCCGCGGTGCGTTCCACGTCCCAGGGGTTTCGCACGGCACCGAACGCGGAGTGCTCGCTCGACGAGCCCATGGCGAACTCGTCGCAATTCGTTTTCGCAACGACGAGCGCGCCGGCGGCTTCCAGCCGTTCGATGACGGTGGCATCGTACAGAGGCACGTGATGCTCGAGGATCCTCGACCCGGCGGTCGTACGGACGCCGCGGGTGCAGATGTTGTCTTTCACCGCGATTGGTACACCCGCGAGCCGGAGGCCGGCGGCACCGGCGCGGTCGAGCTCCGCCGCCCGGGCCCGCGCGCGCTCGCCGGACACGGTGATGAAGGCGTTCAGCCGTGGCCCCGCGGTCTCGATCCGCTCCAGAACCGAATCGCACGCTTCGGTCGCGGTGATGAATCCTCCCGCTATGGACGCCCGAAGCTCGAGCGCTGAAGGCGTCATGCGTTCAGAACCCGTGGTACCTTGAAAAGCCCTGCATCGGGGTCCCCGCCGGGCGCCTCCGCCAGGACGGCCGCTCGCTCGAGAGACGGTTGAATGATGTCATCACGAAGCGCAGACGCATCGATGCCCGATGGCACGGGCATCGCGGTGGTCGTATCGACCGATTCCACCTGCCGCGCAAACTCGAGGATGTCCCCGAGCTGGCGAGCGAACAGGGCGATTTCGTCTTCGGCAAGGTCCAGGCGCGCCAGGCGTGCCAGGCGCAGCACATCGTCGCGCGTGAAGGTGAGCATGGCGGAATCGTACCTCACGCGGAGCCACGCTAGAGACCCGGTGACCACTTTCGGAGCGGGGGTGTCGGGTGACCTATGCGTGTAAGGAAGACCTCCGTCGCCGGGACCTGGTATCCCGGTAGCGCCGCCGCGCTGATCCGCGACGTTGACGCCTATCTTGCCGCCGCACGGGTCGACGTTCGCGGGCGGGTGCAGGCGATCATCGCGCCACACGCCGGGCTGATGTTTTCCGGGCCGGTAGGCGCCTGGGCCTACAAGGTCGCCGGCACGGGGACGTACGATGTGGCGTTTCTGGTCGGTCCGTCTCATTATGTCGGCTTCGCTGGCGTGTCGGTGTGGCCCGACGGGGCGTTCGAATCGCCGCTCGGTCCCGCGTTGATCGATGCGGCCGGCGCCGCCCGCGTCCTCGGTTCTCCGGTCGGTCAGGACCTGCCGGCCGCGCACGACCGCGAGCACTCGCTCGAGATGCAACTGCCGTTTCTGCGACGGGTGCTGCCCGACGTGCCCATCGTGCCGATGGTCATCGGTTACCAGACGCGCCAGACGATCGAAGCGCTTGCCTCTGCTCTCGTCGACGCCGCTGGCTCGAGGTCGGCCCTGTTCATCGCCAGCACGGATCTGTCGCACTATTTCGACGCGCCAACGGCCGCGTCACTGGACCGAGAGGTGCAGGCCCATGTGACCGCCTTCGACCCCGAAGGGCTGCTGGGTCGCTTCGAGCAATACCCGGAACAGGAGCGCGGACGCTACGTGGCATGTGGCGGTGGCGCCGCGATAGCCGTCATGCTGGCCGCCCGCACGATGGGCGCCCGTCACGGCCGCGTCCTCAAATACGCGCACTCGGGGGAGATCTCCGGTGATCACGCCGCGGTGGTCGGCTATCTCGCGGCCGCGTTCGGCACGTTCGACGATGCTCACTGATCACGAGAAAACTGCTCTTCTGCAGGTCGCGCGCGCCTCGATCGGTGCTCACCTGTCATCCCGGCGGCCGCCGCATCTTCCTGGTGCGGGCGTCTCGGACGCGACCGGTGTCTTCGTCACCATCAAGCGCCACGGCGAGTTACGCGGGTGTCTCGGCGTGCTGCAGTTGCGCGCCGCGCTGGTCGAAGAAGTCGCACGGTGCGCGCGCGACTCGGCGACCGAGGATCCCCGATTTCCGCCGATGAAATCCGACGAGCTGGCTGACGCCACGCTCGAGATTTCGGTCCTGGGCCCGCTGGAAGAGATCGATCCCCGGGACGAACCCGCGATCGTGATCGGGCGCGATGGACTCGTGGTGGAACACGGGCAGCGTCGCGGTCTGCTGCTGCCGCAGGTCGCGGTCGAATGGGGGTGGAGCCGCGAACAGTTCCTCCGGCACACGTGCCGCAAGGCGGGGCTTCCCGATGACGCGTGGGCGAAAGACGCGCGCGTGTTTCGTTTCAGCGCGATCGTGTTCGGCGAGACGGGCCGGTAGAGGGTGCCCCGTCTCGGAGCGCACCTGTCGATTGCGGGGGGACTGCCTCGGGCGGTCGACCGTGCGAAGGCGTCGCGCTGCGACGCGCTGCAGATCTTCACGAAATCGACGGGACAGTGGCGCGCTCGTCCGCTCCCGCCGGAGGAAGTCGAGCTCTTTCGACGGCGGGTCGCCGAGTCCCGTCTCGCGCCGGTCGTGGCGCATAACAGCTACCTGATCAATCTCGGCACGTCGCAGCCCGTCCTGCGGGCGCAGTCCATCGCCTCGATGGGTGAAGAGCTGGACAGGGCCGAAGCGCTCGGTCTCGACGGGCTCGTCATGCACCCGGGCTCGTATACCGGGGGCAGCGAACCGGAGGGACTACGGCTGATCGCGGAAGCGCTCGCGCAGCTGCTCGACGAACGGCCGGACGGTTCGGTGAAAATTCTGCTCGAGCACACCGCCGGGCAGGGGACGAATCTGGGACACCGATTCGAGCACCTCGCGGAAATCATCGATCGGCTTCAGCACACCGACCGCGTGGGCGTGTGCATCGACACCTGCCACCTGCTCGCGGCGGGGTACGACATCTGCAGCGAGGCCGGGTACCGACGCACCTTCGAGGAGTTCCACCGGATCGTGGGGCTGCGCCGGATCCGCGCGTTTCACCTGAACGACTCGAAAAAACCGTGTGGCAGCCGCGTGGATCGCCACGAGCACATCGGCAAAGGCTGCCTCGGTCTGGATCCCTTCAAGCTGCTGCTGAATGATCCGCGCTTCGTGGACCATGCCATGTTGCTCGAGACGCCGAAACTCGAGACGCCCGAAAGCAAGCGCCGAAGTGATTGCGATCCGTGGGATGCGCGGAACCTCCGGACACTTCGGAAGCTGCTCGTCAAGTCAGCGTGAAGAAGAAGTTCGTGGCACATCGCTTGCTGATCATCGTGCTGCGTCTGGTCACTGCCGCGGCGTATCGCGGGTGAGGCTCACGCGAGAGCCCGCGGGGAGGCTCTTGAGTCGGGCCGGCACCTTCGCGATCTGATCCCGAGCTGTTATCGTAAATCAGTCCATGGATGTCTTCCTGCTTCCGGTCGGTCGTGACGCCTACGAGCCCTACTGCGAGCACGTCGACGAGCCGGAGACGCACGACGATACGCCGCCGCCCCCCGGGTTCTTCGCCCGTGTGAGGCACCATCTGCAGTTCGGCCGTTTGAAGTACCGCTTTCAGCAGGTGCTGGCGGAAGCCGAACGGGAGCGTCGTCGGGGCAACGTCGAGACTGCGGCCGGCGGCTGGTGGCAGCGCGCCAAACGACGCGCCATGTGTTTCGTGGCCGAGAGCATCGCGGAACAGCGGCTGCTCTGGAACCTGCGGCGACACGTCTCAGCCACGCTCTATTACCCTGATGACATGCCGGAGGATGCGGCGGTCGCCGTGATGAGGCGGCAGCTCGGACTCGACTTCGAGAAGCACCGATTCTGGCTCGCGATCGATTCGGTGCTGATGGTCGGCTCTGCCGCCCTCATTCTCATTCCGGGGCCCAACGTGGTCGGCTACTACTTCGCCTTCCGGGTGGTCGGACATTTTTTCTCGGTCCGCGGCGCGAAGAATGGATTGACCAGAGTCGCGTGGACGAACGTGGCCAGCGGTCCACTCACCGATCTTCGGCGCGCGCTCCTGCTGGACCCCGTCGACCGGCTGCGCCAGGCGGAAGACGTGGCGTCCCGCCTCCAGCTCGATCACCTCGCTACGTTCTTCCAGCGCAGCGCCGTTTCCTCATAGGCCGCGGCAGTTCGCTATACTGCGAGCGCTTTGAAACTCAGGGAACTGGCGGAACGTCTCGAATGCACGCTCGAGGGAGACGGCGATCTCGACGTCCATCGCGTCACCGGAATCGAGCAGGCGGCGCCGGGGGATGTCACATTCTTCGCCAACAACAAATACCTCGCCGAACTGCGGCGGACCGCTGCGTCCGCGGTGATCCTCGGCCCCGCCGTCCAGGCGCCGTGCGCCATGCTCCGCACCCAGAACCCCTACCTCGCGTTCGCGCGCGCCGTCGGGATCTTCGCGGACGCCTGGAAGCCTGCGCCAGGCATCCACCCGCGTGCATGCGTCGCCGAGGGTGCGACCGTAGCGGCTGATGCCTCGATCGGAGCGTTCGTCGCCGTTGAGGAAGGGGCCCGGATCGGCGCGCGCAGCATCGTCCACGCGCACGTGACCATCGGACGCGGCGCGGAGATTGGCGAGGACTGCGTGATCCACGCGCAGGTCTCGGTGCGCGAGCGCGCACGCCTGGGCAATCGCGTGATCGTGCAGGACGGCGCGGTCATCGGGAGCGACGGGTACGGCTTCGCGCGCAATGCAGACGGCTCGCACACCAAGATTCCGCAAGCCGGCGGGGTCGTCATCGAAGACGACGTGGAGATCGGCGCCAACACCACCATCGACCGCCCTGCGGTCGGTGAGACCCGGATCCAGGCCGGCACCAAGCTCGACAATCTCGTCCAGATCGCGCACGGAGTCACGATCGGCCGAGACGTCCTGCTCGCAGCGCAGGTCGGCATTGCGGGAAGCACGACCATTGAGGACTCGGTGACCCTCGCGGGGCAGGTCGGCGTCGCCGGTCACCTGACCGTCGGCAAGGGAACCATCGCGACCGCGCAGACCGGCATCCCGAGCTCCGTCGAGCCCGGCGCCTTCGTTTCCGGCTATCCTGCCATCCCGAACCGTGACTGGCTGAAAGCGTCCGCCGTCTTTCGCAAGCTCCCCGAACTGCGGAAAGCCATCGCCGAGCTCGAAAAGCGACTCGCGGAACTCGCCGAGCGGGGCCGCTAAGCCCGAGGAAGGCAATCCGAAGCCGGATTTGGTCCCGCGCTCCGACCCATCCTCTCCATCGGACCTATAATCGAGTTAATGCGCATGATGAATATCCGCCGCAGTGTCAGCCTCTTGGCGGCGGTCGGTGTTCTGTTCTGCCTCCAACCCGGCGCCGGCGCGGCCAATCGTCCGCCGAAGCTGACCTATACGATGACCACGCTCCCGAACGGCCTCAAGGTGGTCATGCACGAAGACCATTCGACGCCGATCGTGCACGCCGAGCTCTGGTATCACGTCGGATCGAAGAACGAGAAGCCCGGGCGGACCGGCTTCGCGCATCTCTTCGAACACATGATGTTCAAGGGATCGCAGAACGTCGAACCCGAAGGGCATCCATCCTGGATCTCGAGCGTCGGCGGCCAGAGTAACGCCACCACGAATGAGGACGCTACGATCTACTGGCAGACGTTCCCGGCGCAGTACCTGCCGCTCGTCCTGTGGCTCGAGGCGGATCGCATGGCGACACTTCGCATCGAGGAAGCGGTGTTCAAGAACGAGCGGCAGGTCGTCAAGGAAGAGCGGCGCATGCGGGTCGACAACCAGCCCTATGGCCGCCTGAACGAGATCGTCTACGACCAGGCGTTCACCGTGCATCCGTACAAGCACTCCACGATCGGGAGCATGAAGGACCTCGAGGCCGCGTCGATCGACGATGTCCGAGATTTCTTCCGCACCTTTTACGTGCCGAACAACGCGACGCTGGTCCTCGCAGGTGATTTCGATTCCAAGGAAGCGCTCAAGCTCGTGGAGCAGTATCTCGGCCGAGTGTCGAAGTCGACCCGGGCCGTGCCGCGGGACATCCCCGCCGAGCCACCACAAGTGAAGGAGCGCCGTGTCCGGCTCGAGGAGAGCTGGCCGCTGCCCGCCGTCGTGGTGGCGCACCACATCACGTTCGACGGCAATCCGGACTCGTATCCGCTACACGTCGCCTCGAAGGTCCTCTCTGACGGTCAGAGCTCGCGCATCTATCGGCAGCTCGTCTACGAAAAGCAGGTGGCGCTCGCGGCGTTCGGCGGCGGCAACATCATCGAGGACCCGAACCTGTTTTTCGCCGTCGCGATCGTCCAGCCCGGCAAGACGCCCGAGGAGGCGGCAAACGCGCTGATCGCGGAACTGGACAGGCTGCGGAAAGAACCGATCACGGCCGCCGAGCTCCAGCAGGCCAAAAATCAGTTCGCCCGCGATTACATCTTCAGCCGCGAATCCAACAAGGACAAAGCGAACATACTCGCGCACGCCGCCGTCATCCATGACGACATCAAGACCGCTGACGACGAGTTCGACATTTTCATGAACATCACGCCGGCCGACGTGCAGCGAGTGGCGCAGAAATATTTCACCCCGGAGAACCGCCTCGTGCTCACGATCATGCCGAAGGGCGCCGCGACCGGGGGCCAGCAGTGATCCGGGCCGCCGCGCTGCGTCTCACATCGATGCTGATGCTGTTGTGGCTCGTGACGCCAGCCGCGGCACAGGTACCCGGCTGGCCAAAAGAGCGCCCGCCGTCGCCGCTCGCCGCGCGCGACGTCAAGTTTCCTCCCTACCAGATCCGCACGCTGTCCAACGGCTTGCAGGTCATTGCGGTGTCGCACCACGAGCAGCCGGCCGTCAGTCTGCGGCTGATCGTGCGGGCCGGCGCAGCGCAGGATCCTGACAAGAAGGCCGGCGTCGCCAGCCTGGCGGCCTCGCTGCTCGACCAGGGCACCACGACAAAGACGGCCGAGCAGGTCGCGCAGTCGATCGATTCGATCGGCGGAGCCATGGGCGTTGGTGCGGGCTCCGACCTGACGTCGGTGTATGCGGCGGTGATGAAAGACAGCCTGGACGTCGGCCTCGACATCATCGCCGACGTGGTTCGAAACCCGGCCTTCTCGCCGCAGGAGATCGAACGGCAGCGGCAGCAGATGATCTCGGCGATGCGGGTGAGCTACGAGGATCCCGACTATATCGCCGGAACGGTGTTCGATCGGCTGGTCTATGGCTACCATCCGTACGGGAAGCCCGATTCCGGCACGCCTCAGTCGCTGGCCTCGATCTCCCGCGAGGATCTCGCCGAATTTCACAAGCGCTGGTTCGGCCCCAATAACGCGATTCTCGCGATCGTGGGGGACGTCACGCCCGAGCAGGCGTTCGCGGGCGCGGAGCGGGCATTCGGCAAATGGACGCGCGTCGATGTCCCCGCGGTCAAACCGGCCGACCTGCCTGCCCCCACGCGACGGGTCGTGATCATCGATCGTCCTGGAGCGGTGCAGACCGAAATCCGGGTCGGCCACCTCGGCTTGCCGCGCAAGCACAAGGATTTTCTCGCTCTCGACCTGGCCCTCAAGATTCTCGGAGGGGAAGGTGGCAACCGGCTGCACCGTGTGCTCCGCAGCGAGCGCGGGCTGACCTATGGTGCGGAGGCGGACGTCAACGCGCTGAAGGACGCCGGCGACATCGTCGCCAGCACTGACACCCGGTCCGACACGACCGCGGAAGCGCTCCGGCTCATCGTCGACGAGATCTCTCGCCTGCGGCGAGAGCGGGTCCATCCCCGTGAACTGGGGGACGCACAGGCGTATTTGACGGGCAGCTTCCCGCTCACCATCGAGACGCCAGGCGCCATCGCCCTGCAGGTGCTCAATGCAGTCGTCTTCGGCCTGGATCTCGAAGAGCTGCAGACCTATCGCGAGCGGGTGAACAGCATTACCCCGGATGACATCCAGCGCGTGGCGCAGCAGTATCTCTACCCCGACAGGCTGTCGATTGTGCTCGTGGGCGACGCCAGCATCTTCGCCAAGCAGCTCCCGGCCGTGGGGTTCGACAAGGTCGAGCGCATTCCGCTCAATCAGCTGGACATCACGGCGTCCGACCTGAGAGCGCCGGCTCGTTCCGGGCCGCCTGGCGACGAGCTGGCTGCAGCGGCTCCGCGGCTGGTACTCGCGGGCTTCCAGTCAGCACCGGTGCCGGCTCCGTCAGAGGCTGGCGAGACGCGTGCCCTGCTCGAGAAGGCGATCACGGCCAAGGGAGGCCGCGCGCTGTTGCAGTCGATCCGAACCGTGAAGTCCGCTTCCGACATGACCTTCGCGACTCCGTCCGGCGAAGCGACGGTGAAGACGACCGCGTATGTCCGATACCCGGGCCAGTTCCGGATCGATGCTGAAGGGCCCGACGGACTTCGGATCCAGACTTTCGACAACGGCACGGCCTGGGTGGGCGACGGCAAGGAGTTCGAGGACGCGCCCGCCGTGATCGTGCGGTTGATGGAGGCAGGCGTCCAGCGCGATACCGTTGCGCTGTTGCTCGCACTCGCCGAGCAGCGTGTGCCCTGCCGGCGCGTGGCTGACGTGACTGTCGGCGGGACGGCGATGCCGGCGCTCGAAGCGGATCTGAAGTCTGCCGGGCGGCTGACGCTCGTGTTCGATGGTACGACTGGCCTGTTGACTTCGCAGAGGTACGGCGGCGCGGCCGGGGAACCGTCGACCGAAGAGACCTTCTCCGACTACCGTCTCGTCCAGGGCGTGCAGGTCGCACATCGCGCGACCGTGAGGCGGGAAAAGAATCCTCCGTTCCAGCGCCTCGTTCGGACGTTCGAGATCAACGTTCCCATCGAACCGTCGTTCTTCAAGAAGCCCGCGACCAAGTCGTAGTGCGGCACGTTCGCCACCCTGCGCACGCGAGCCGCCCAGCTGCCGCGTTCCGTGCGCGCCTCATCCATGCTCGCATTCCCGGCGTCTCACGGGCCGTCCGAGCCCGAATCGTTCGATGCGCATAATGATTTCCTGTGGGGAGCCGTCCGGCGATCTTTACGCCGCCGCTCTCACGTCGGAGATCCGTACCCTCGAGCCCTCGGTGACGATCACGGGCTTCGGTGGTGACCGCCTGGCGGCAGCCGGGGCCACGCTGGTCGAGAACTTCAGCGGGCTTTCCGTCACCGGGCTCCTGGAAGTCGTACGGCTGCTGCCTCGAACGTATGCCACCTACCGGCGCCTGGTAGCGGACGCGGATGCCACGCCGCCCGACGTGTTCGTCGCCATTGACTTTCCGGACTTCAATTTCACGCTGGCGCGGGCTCTCAAGAAACGCGGCATCCCGATCGTCTACTACATCAGCCCGCAGCTCTGGGCCTGGCGGTCGGGGCGGATGAAAACGATGAAACGCGTCGTCGACCGGGTCCTCGTGATCTTTCCGTTCGAAGAATCCATCTACCGGGACGCGGGCGTGCCGGTGCAATGGGTCGGACATCCGCTCTTCGACGTGCAACCAGCGCCGCAACCTCGGGACCGGTTCCTTTCGGCGCAGGGGCTCGATCCCTCGCGCCCCGTCTTGGCCCTGCTGCCGGGCAGCCGCACCAACGAGTTGCGCGAGATCCTTCCGGACCTTGCCCGAGCGGCGCAACTGGTGCGCCAGCGCGTGCCCGGCGTGCAGTTCCTGGTCGCGCGTGCGCCACACCTTCACGATGAGTTGTTGGCTCCGATCCGCGGCCTGCGGGCGCAGGGCTCGCCCGCGGTGATCATCGACGGGCAGGCCGACGATGTGCTCGGTTCGGCTGATGGGGCGGTGGTGGCTTCGGGGACGGTCACTGTGCAGGCGGCGCTCCACCAGTGCCCGATGGTCGTCGTGTATCGCCTCTCGCCGTTGACGTATTGGCTGGGCAAGCCGTTCGTCCACGTCGACACCTACGCGATGGCGAATCTCGTGGCAGGCCGGCGCGTCGTTCCCGAGTTGATCCAGCACGACTTCACGCCCGAGTCCGTGGCGCGCGAGGCGACGCGGCTTCTGACGGATCGGCCCTATGCCGACCGCATGCGCGCGGACCTTCGCGAGGTGACGAACAGGCTCGGCTCCCCGGGCGCGAGCCGCCGCGCCGCCGAGGCCGTACTGGAGGTCGCCCGCGAGCCCGTAGCCCGTAGCCCGTACCCGTAGCACCCAGCACCCAGCACAGAGCACGCCGCACGTCGCACCTCGCACCTCGCACCTCGCACGTGGAGTACACTTCCACATGCGTTCCACTGCGCTGATCGCGCTGTTGTTGTGCTTCACGCCTTCACTGTCCGCCACGGTCCTCCTCCCAGCTGAATTTCGCGAGATCGTGTCTGGTTCGCAGATCATCGTCCATGGGCGCGTGACCGACGTCCGGGCCGAGTGGCGCGATGGCCGCCGACAGATCGAGAGTGTCGTCACCCTCGAGGCTGCCTCCTTCTATCGAGGCACCCCTGAGACCACCGTCACCTTCCGCGTGCCCGGCGGGCAGATCGGCCGCTACAAGAGCGTGACGGTCGGCGCCCCGGAATTCCGGGCCGGCGAGGAAGTAGTGATGTTTCTGAAGTCGTACGGGCCGGCCGTCCCACAGGTGTTCGGGTTGAACCAGGGTGTCTTTCGGGTTCGCGTGGACGCGCGCAGCGGTCGCCGGCTCGTCACCCTGCCGATATTGATGGCGCGCAGCGATGCACCCGAAGCCGTCACCCGCGGGGCAACCGAACGCCGGCCTCTGCCGATCGAGCAGTTCTCGGCGCAGGTGCGCACCGTGCTGCAGCAGGGAGGTGCGCGGTGAAGCGATCCGCGGCTCTGTGCCTCACGCTGATGTGCGTGGCGCTGTCGAGTGATCCGGCATCCGCGTACCTGAAGCTTGGCACCCAGGTTGACCGGGGCACGGTCACGCTGCGGTGGGAGGAGTTCCCCGTCCGGTACTTCATCACCAACGCGGCCGGCGGTGGAGTGAGCGCCACGCAGTTGCGCGATGCGGTCGTCAGCGCGTTTTCACGCTGGGACGCTGTCGAGACAGCCGAGACCACATCCGAGTTCGTCGGTTTCACCGGGGCCCGCCCCAACGATGATGACGGGTTGACCGTGATCGGTTTCGAGAACCGGCCGGACCAGGACCGCACGCTGGGGGCGACGTCGTTTCTGATCGATACCTTGACGGGAGAAATCGTCGAAGCAGAGATCTATCTCAACTCTGCGTTCCAGTGGTCGGTCGCGGCCAACGGACAGGCCGAACGCTTCGATGTCGAATCGATTGCGCTTCACGAGATAGGACACCTGCTCGGTCTCGGGCACTCGGCGCTCGGTGAAACGGAGCTGCGCAACGGCGGCCGCCGGGTCATCGCCGCGGAATCGGTCATGTTCCCGGTGGCCTTCTCGGCCGGCAGCACGGCCGGGCGCACGCTCAAAACCGACGACATCGCCGGGATTTCAGACACCTATCCGAATCCGACCTACCGCCGCGAACGCGGCAGCGTCAGCGGGAGCGTGACCAAGAGCGGCCGCGGCGTCCTCGGCGCCCACGTGGTTGCGTTCAATCCACGCACCGGCCGGTTAGTGGGTGGCTTTTCACTCAATGCGGATGGCCGCTTCGTCATCGGCGGGTTGGAGCCAGGGCCCCACGTGCTGCGGGTCGAGCCACTCGATGACGGGGACGTCGAAAGCTTCTTCGACCTCACGCTGAACATCGATGCGAACTTTCGCGCGAAGTTTCACGACAGGCTGGTCGTCGTGCCTCGCGGCGGCGGCGCCAGCGACATCGAGATACGGGTCGAGCCCAAGTGAGCCGCGCCGCCTGATACCGGGCCACGGCTCAGCGCGCTGTCATGGCAGGCCAGGGTTCAACACGGGTCAACACGGTTTCAGGGCAGGCCACGGTTCAACACGGGTCAACACGGTTTCGTGGCGGGCCACGGTTCAACACGGGTCGACACGGTTTCAGGCCAGCCATAGTTCAACACCGTGCGGCGTCACGCTCGGCCCCCTTCGATGCTGGAGCTTGAGATGATCACTGAGATGACGCGCGTGATGCGGATTCTAGCGACGGTAGCGATCGTCGCCTGCGTGCCGGCGGCTGCGGATGCCCAGGTATGGTTGGGCAAGACCAAGCCCCGACCGGGTTCCGTTGAAATCAGCGGTGGGGGAACCTGGACGGGCGGTCAGAGTCTGCCGAAGAGCGCCGCCACTCTCACCGCCAACCCGTCAGGTGGGCTCTCGTCATTCGAGCAATTCACGAGCGAGCCGTCGATGGACCCGGCGTTCGGTGTCCAGGGCGCGCTCGCGGTCTATGTCACCCGGGCGATCGCCATCGAAGGGGGCGTGCGGTTCTCGCGGCCCCAGTTGAAGGTCGGCCTCGCCAACGATGTCGAAGGCGCGCCCGACATCACGGCCAGCACGACGATGTCGTCCTACCTGTTTACGGGCTCGCTCGTGTATAACGTCGGGGCCCAGGGTCGCACGGTGCCGTTCATCGCCGCCGGCGCAGGACATCTTCGCGACGTCCATACGGGTAACGAACTGGTGGAGACCGGCACCGAATACCACGGCAAAGCGGGCGTCAAGATGTGGTTCGGCCGTACCCGCCAGGTGGGTTTGCGTGTCGAAGGCGGGGTGTCGGTGCGCGACGGCGGCTTCAGCTACGAGGACGATCGCCGATTCGTGCCGACGGCCGCGGCCTCACTCGTGTACTTGTACTAGCGGCGTCCGCGCGAGATCGTAATACGCGATCGTCCGTCCGGCCCAGTCGGCACCCGACTGACCGTTCAGCCCCACCGGTATTCCGTCCTTCCACTCCAGTCTCGCTCGATGCACGTGCCCGCAGAGGACGAGCCGCGTTCCCGCTTTGGCGGCGACTCGCCAGAAACCCTGGCGTTGTTTCTCCGGGATGGCCATCGGCACTCGGACGTCCCGCACCAGATGTCGGAGCGCGCCGGTCGGACTCCACTGGAATTGAGGTGGATCAAGCGGGAAGTGGTGGACCAGGAGCAGAAGCGGACCGTCGCCGTCAAGGCCATTGAGCCATTCCAGTTGCCGCTCGCGCACGCAGCCGACGGCGTGCCGGACCGTTATCGTCTGCCGGCCGACCGTTAGAGGGCGCCAGAACGCCGGAACCGTGTCGATGACCGCGATCCGCCAGCCGCTCGAGAGTGGCTTGACGAACGGGGCCATGGACGCGACCCCGGGGCCCCGTTTCTCGATGATCTCGTAGAACCGCCGTCTGCGGGCCACGACCAGCGGCGGCGGATCCCAGAAGCGCAGGACGAGGCGCCAGAGATCCGACGTCCGGCGCGGGTGACCGCCGCTCGAGGACAGATCGTGATTCCCGTGGAGGATCGTCAGTCGATCCGCGTCGAACAGATCCCGGGCGACGATTGCGTCGAGCGCACGTTCGAGCAGGGGTGGGTCCCAGCGGTCGAGCAGATCTCCAGTGATAACGAGATGCGCGGGCTGCCGCGCGGCGATGCGATCGAGCTGGTGTTCCAACGCGGCCACATCGCCGTGATCCCGCAGATGGAGATCCGACAGGTGCGCAATGAGCACACGTCAAGTCTTCGGATGGAGCATCGAATGCCTCGACGGTCGCGTCACATTCTCTTGCTCGTTCTCATAGCGCCGGGGTGTGTCGTATCGTTCGCGCGCATTGCGGTTCATCACGTCATCGGTGTCGTGAGCGCGGGCCGGTCCCGGCCCCGGGCCGCGTCGCTCGCCTTTGAGGCCGCCGTGCAGGCGGGCGTTTTCCTGGGTTGACTGGTCCGCGGTGCCTTCGGCGGTCGGATCAACGTGCGTGCGGCGTCGATCGTCCTTCATCGGTCTTCCCCCGCATCGTCTCCTTCAGGACGTGTTGCATCGGGATCGCCCGTCCGGTCCCGGGTGGTACCGCGGCCAGGCAGTGATTCCTGGTCGCCGATTTCTTCGGACAAGGGACGGTTGGTGATGCCGCCGGCATCGTCGCTGGTGCCCTGGTCGTCGTAGAGCCGCTCCGGATGTTCATCGCGATCAGCGCCGCGGACGGTGTCCGGCTCTGACTGCCAGCGTTCCCCGTCCGCCTTGCCCTTGTTGGCGTGCTGATTCGGCCTGTCCTGGTCTGCCATGTGCAACCTCCGCCAGTTGCGTGGCAAGCACTGTGCCGGGCGTAGATATCGTTCAGCCGGCCTTGAATGCAGCCGCATAGTGGGAAATGATCTGAGGATGGCCTCGCTCAATTCCTTCGATACACGCACTCGGCTCGACGCCGGTGGCACCACGGTGGAGCTTTTCAACCTGTCAGCGCTCGCCCGGGCGGGTTTCCCCGAGATAGCGAGGCTTCCGTACTCCCTGAAAATTCTGCTCGAAAACCTGCTCCGTCGCGAAGACGGGCGATTCGTCAGGCGCGAGCACATCGAGGCCCTGGCGCGCTGGGATGTTAGATCCGCCGTTCAGCAGGAGATCGCCTTTACGCCTGCGCGGGTGCTTCTCCAGGACTTCACGGGGGTCCCCGCCGTCGTCGACCTGGCCGCCATGCGCGACGGCATGGTACGGCTTGGCGGGGACCCGGCCAAGGTCAACCCGCTTCAGCCTGTCGAGCTCGTGATCGACCACTCCGTCCAGGTCGACCACTACGCCGAATTGAACGCCGCCGATCTCAACGCGGCCCTGGAGTTCACGCGGAACAAGGAACGCTACACGTTCCTCCGGTGGGGGCAGGAGGCCTTTCGCAACTTTCGGGTCGTGCCACCCGACACCGGGATCGTGCACCAGGTGAACCTCGAGTATCTGGCACGCGTCGTTTTCAGGGAGGAAGAGAATGGGGCGACCCTGGCCTACCCGGACACGCTGGTCGGAACGGATTCGCACACCACGATGGTCAACGGCCTCGGGGTAGTCGGCTGGGGGGTGGGGGGGATTGAGGCAGAGGCCGCGATGCTGGGGCAGCCGATCTCGATGCTGATCCCTGAAGTCATCGGGTTCCGCCTGGTCGACCGGCTGCCCGAAGGGGCGACCGCGACCGATCTCGTCCTTACGATCACCGAGCGGTTGCGCAAGTTCGGCGTCGTCGGCAAGTTCGTGGAGTTCTACGGGGCGGGGCTCGAGTCGCTGACGATCGCAGACCGGGCCACGCTCGGGAATATGTCGCCGGAGTACGGGGCGACGATCGCGATCTGTCCGATCGACGAGATGACGCTCGACTACCTGCGCCTGACGGCCCGGGACGAGGCTCACGTGCAACTGGTGGAGGCCTACGCCAAGGAACAGGGATTGTTCAACCGGCCGGGCGCGCCCGACCCCGTCTATACCGCAACGCTCGAACTGGATCTGTCGACTGTGGAGCCGAGCCTCGCCGGACCGAAACGCCCGCAGGATCGCGTCTCCTTGCGTCAGTCGAAGATGAAGTTCGCGCAGGCCCTCGAGACGATGCTCGCCGAGCGGAAGGGGAAGTCGTCTTCGCCCCCGCCGAAACCGGGCGAGACGTCGGCACCCGCGCCTTTGGCGTCGTCTGCGTCGGTGGCTGCGACGCTTGAACTGACGCCGGACGTGGACGATCTGGACCACGGCTCGGTCGTCGTGGCTGCGATCACGAGTTGTACGAACACCTCCAATCCCAGCGTGATGATTGCGGCGGGCTTGCTGGCGCGAAACGCCGTGCAGCGCGGGCTGACGGTCAAGCCCTGGGTCAAGACCAGCCTCGCGCCGGGCTCGCTGATCGTCACCGAGTACTACAAGGCCTCAGGGCTGCTCGAATACCTGCAGAAGCTCGGCTTCAACATCGTGGGCTACGGGTGTACCACCTGCATCGGCAACAGCGGCCCGCTGCCAGAGCCCGTGTCGACCGCGGTCAGGGAGAAGAACCTGGTCGTCGCGTCGGTCCTCAGCGGCAACCGTAACTTCGAAGGTCGCATCCAGTCGCAGGTACGCGCCAACTATCTGGCATCCCCGCCGCTCGTGGTTGCGTATGCGATTGCCGGAAAGATGCAGATCGACATGACCTCTGAGCCGCTCGGGATCGGATCCGACGGAAGGAAGGTCTTCCTGCGGGATATCTGGCCGACCGAGCGGGAGATCCAGGAGACCATGCTGAAATCCGTGAAGTCGGAGATGTTCCGGTCGCAGTACGCGGAGGTCTTCGCCGGGGACGATCGATGGCGTGCGCTGCCGGTGCCAGGGGGAGAACGCTTCGAGTGGGATGAAAGCTCGACCTACATTCGCAATCCGCCGTTCTTCGCAGGGGTGACCATGGACCCGCTGCCCGCGACCGACATCGCCAATGCGCGGGTGCTGGCTTACCTCGGCGACAGCGTGACGACCGACCATATCTCCCCCGCGGGTTCCATCCCTGCTGACAGCCCGGCGGGTCAGTACCTGATCGCGAAGGGCGTGCAGCCCGGCGACTTCAACTCCTACGGAGCCCGCCGCGGGAATCACGAGGTCATGGTGCGCGGCACGTTCGGGAACATCCGCCTTCGTAATCAGCTGGCGCCGGGAACCGAGGGTGGGTGGACAACGCTCCTTCCCGAAGGCGAGGTGTCGACGATCTATGACGCGTCGGTCGCTTACTGTGATCGTGGCGTTCCGCTGATCGTGCTCGCCGGAAAAGAGTACGGCTCGGGCTCATCGCGCGACTGGGCGGCCAAGGGGACGCTCCTGCTGGGCGTTAAGGCCGTCATCGCGGAGAGCTATGAACGAATCCACCGGAGCAACCTGGTGAACATGGGGATCCTTCCACTCCGGTACAGGGACGGCGAGAATGCTGCGTCCTTGAAGCTGACCGGCCGTGAGACCTTCGACATTCTGGGCGTCGCCGACTCGCTCGCGCCTGGCGGGGAGATACGAGTTCGTGTCTTCACCGCCGATGGGACGACGAGAGAGTTCAAGACCATCGCGCGGATCGACACACCCGAGGAGCTCGTCGCCTTCCGCCATGGCGGCATCCTCCCGTATGTGTTGCGTCAGCTCGTACGAGCCTGATCGGTGGCGTCGCGCATGACCGGCCACGTGTCGTCGCGAACGGTGTCGCCGGAACAGATCAAGGCGTGTGCTGCCGCCGTCGGCTTCGACGTCTGCGGCATCGCGCCGCCCGCGGCGTTTCCCGAGCTCGGGTTTCTCGAGGAGTGGCTCGCGCGCGGTTATCACGGCGACATGCACTACCTGGCACGCAACGCCGAAAAGCGTGCCGACGTGCGCGCGATCATGCCGTCTGCGACGGCCGTGATCATGCTCGGCACGGTCTACAATGCCGACCGCCCGTATTCCGCGGAGCAGTGCGATCCGGGTCGTGCCAGGATCGCGAGGTACGCGTGGGGTGACGACTATCACACCGTCATAGACGACAGGATGGGGCGGCTCGTGGCGGCGATCCGCGACATCGGAGGGCCGTTCGAGCATCGCGCGTACGTCGACACCGGTCCGGTCCAGGAGCGGGTCTACGCCAGATATGCAGGGCTGGGATGGATCGGCAAGAACACGTGCCTGATCAACCGTGACCTCGGCTCCTGGCTCTTCCTTTCCGCGATCATCTGCGACCTGTTCCTCGAACCCGATACCCCAGCCCTCGATCACTGCGGGCGGTGCACGTTATGCATCGACGCGTGTCCGACTGGGGCCCTCACCGCCCCGTATCAGTTGGACGCGAGACGGTGCTTGTCGTATCTCACGATTGAAAACAAGAACGAGATCCCGGTCGAGCACCGTGCGGCCGTCGCGAGCCACGCCTATGGGTGCGACATCTGCCAGGACGTGTGCCCCTGGAACCGAAAGGCCGGAGTGACTCCCGACCTGCCGTGGCAACCGCGGCCCGGCCTGGATGCGCCGCGACTGCTGGACCTCTGGAGCCGGGACGATACCGAGCTGAGGACGTTGCTGAAAGGCAGTCCGATGAAGCGGGCGGGCGTTCGCCGGCTGCGCCGGAACCTCGCGGTGTCGATCGGGAACTGCGGCGATCCGGCCGCTGCCGACGACCTCGACAGCCATGACGAGGAGACATGCCGCGACCCGCTCGTCCGCGAGCACGTAGCCTGGGCGGTGGAGAAGCTTCGTGGCTGAGCGCCGCGCTCCCTCGCCGCGGCGGGCTGGTCGCGTGCCGCATCTTCTCGTGTGGCGTCTGCGTTCGCGCCCGGTTCGGACCGCAAGGGAGTGACCATGACAGATGGATTCCGTCCCACCCTTCTTCTGTCGATGCCGCAGATGCAGGATCCAAACTTCGCCCGCACGGTGGTGCTGCTGTGCGATTACCTGCCGGAGGGAGCGTTCGGCCTGATCATCAATCGGCCCACCGAGCTGGCGGCCAGCGAGATGGTGAGGCTCCATCCGCCCGTGGTGCCCGGCAACGAGCTGCCGCTGTTCATCGGCGGTCCGGTGCAACCCGATCGTGGGTGGATCCTGCTTGGAGATCCCCCGGACGTTCCTGATTACCGGACCGTCATCGACGGTCTCTATCTTTCAACGTCCCCGGAGTTGCTGCGGCGCGTGCTCGAAGCGCCCGCCGAACCACGCGCACGCGTGGTCGCCGGATATGCCGGATGGGGGCCCGGACAGCTCGATGGCGAGCTCGCGCAGTCGGCATGGCTGATGGCCGACGTGGAGCTCGATCTGGTGTTCGACGTCGATCCCGACCTGATGTGGGAAACGGCGATTCGTCGCCTCGGCGCCGACCCGGCGATGCTGCAGACCAGCCCCGGGGTGCACTGAAACAGCTCTCAGCTCTCAGCTATCAGCTTCCAGCTCGCCAACAGCTGACGGCTGATTAGCTGACGGCTGATCGCTGACGGCTGATCGCTATTTGAGGATCTCGGCGAAAAATTCGATCGCCCGCGGATCCCTCGATTGACCCAGCCAGAAAATCGCCTGCTTCCGCACGGCGGGGTTCGTGTTCTTCCTGGCGACATTGATCAGGAGGGGAACGCCTTCGCTTTTCGGGAGTTGGCTCAGCGCGAATACCGCTCGACGTTTGACCTCGGTGTCGGGATCGTTTTCGATGGCCGCGGTGATGGCACCCGAGACCTTTTCGCCTGCCATCTGCGCGAGCCAGAACAGCGCCTCCCCTCGCACCGGGGCTGCCGTGTGTGAACGGGCGAGCCGTTCGATCGTGGCGGATGCGGTCGGTTCCGCGTGCATGGAGATGGCCTGAAGCGCCGAGTTCGTTACCCGGTTCTTGCGGTCCGGCTCCGCGCCGATCAGCGATTCCAGCAGGGCGATGCTCTCTGCCGGTCGCACGTCGTTGAGCCAGTGCAACTGGCGCCCGCCGGCGTCGAGTGCGCAATCCTCCGAGAAGCTGCGGACGCGTTCGACCTGCCGATCCACGATCCGGAACAGGACGACCATTCGCTCGGCGCCCTCCAGTTTGATCGGCCCCTGGGCGGCGGGCGCGGCAGGCGGGCTCTGCGACGCAAGGCGCTGAGCGGTTGCGACATCCGACGCCGGCTCGATCCGGCACGAGCCGCAGCACGCTGCATCGCTGACGCTCATGGAACCGGACACGAAGGTGGTCCCGTTCGCGTTGGACCAGCAGCACATCGTCTTGTCGCGGTCCCGCACCGGGACCGCGTACCCGATCCACGCGACGTCCGCCTGCGCCGACACGATCGATTTGAACGTTTGTGAGAGGCCGGAGCTGACCGACCGCGCAGCCACCTCGCCGTTCGAGATGCGGGGTGGCTGCGCGGCGATGGTGGCGCCGCCCAGGACACACGCGCTGAGAGTCGAGAGAGTGGCGAAATAGCGTCTGGACATCGTGATCTCCTGGTCTGCGCCGCGCGCCTGTCCTACTTGCCGTTCAGGATCTCCAGCATGTAGTCAGTGGCAACCTTCGAGTTACCCATGTGCGACAGCCGGCTCACGATCTCCTTCTTCAGTGTGGAATCGGTCTCCTTGCGGGCGATCGCCACCAGTGCGGTGGCGTTGTTCTGCATCCCCAGGGCCGAGATGACGGTCTTCTTCACGCTGGGATCGCGCTCGGTGTTATAGATCTCGACCAGCACGTCGGCTCCTCCTCTGGTGCCCATCATGCCGAGGCCACGGATGGCAC
>JACDBQ010000841.1 GCA_013694845.1 Acidobacteriota bacterium | reverse complement strand
GGCCCGGTCTGCACCGGTGGCGCCGTCTGGGCGGCCCCGCGTGTCGCTGCGATCAGCATCGCAACGCCCGTCATGATCATCACGTTACGTCTCATTGCACCATCCCTTCGAAGTTCGCGGATCCGCGGCCCGCCGGGCCGTCCCAGTCGATCGAGAACCGCCACGCGCCCGCCATCCCGAACTCGGCCGTCGCGGTGTAGCGTCCAGGGACGCCGGCCGGCTGAAGCTTCAGGCCGCTCGACATCACCATCCCTGGCATCGGCATGTTCGCGCTTGCGCTCACCTGCCCCACGTCCACCAGCGTGTCCCCGCGGCGGAACTCCACCGAGAAGGTCTTCCGCCCCTGGCGCAGTGGACCGGACGCCGACACCAGCGCGATGGTCAGGTCTCCTGACTGCTCGGTCTGGATGACGTTGCCGGAGGCCGCCTGCCGTGCGCCATCACCACCGGCGGACATCTGCCTCCATACAAAGAATGCGGCGGCCGAACCCAGGAGCACGGCACCAGCGATCAGCAGGATGCGACGCCAGCGCGGCGTCTGGTGGAACCCGGCTCCAGCCGCCTTGCCCGCGACCGGTGCGCCGGCCTGCTCGACTTTCTCGTGCTGCAGGCCGTACTGCCGCTCGCGCAGCCAGAAGAAGATGACCGGCGTGACGATCAACACGTGCGCCAGCGACGACACCATCCCGCCAAGGACCGGGGTGGCCAGCGGCTTCATCACCTCGGCTCCCACGTTGGTGGTCCACATGATCGGCAGGAGGCCGGCGACTACAGTCGCAACGGTCATCACCTTGGGCCGCAGCCGGAGCAGCGCGCCTTCGATGATCGCCTCGAGAAGCGCGGTGCGGGTCATGGCGCCGCCGAGCGCCTCACGCTTTCGCTCGACCGCCTCCTCGAGGTAAATCACCATGACTACCGCGGTTTGGACCGCGGTGCCGAAGAGGGCGATGAATCCGACCCACACCGCGACAGAGAAGTTGTACCCGAGCAGCCAGAGCAGGTAAATCCCGCCTGACAGCGCGAAGGGAACAGCGAGCAGCACGTGCGCCGCTTCGACCGCCGAGTGATACGTGAAGTACAGGAGGACGAAGATCACGACGAGCACGAGGGGCAGCACGATCTGCAACCTTTGCCGGGCACGCACCTGGTTCTCCCACCGGCCGCTCCAGGCCGCGTAGTAGCCGGCCGGCATCGCGACTCCTCGGGCGACGGCGACCCGCGCCTGCTCGACGAAGCCGCCGACGTCACGTCCCTGGACGTTCAACAGCACGGTCGCGACCAGCAGTCCGTTCTCGGACGAGATCATGGCCGGGCCGCGCGCGTTCTCGATCCGCGCGATCTGCCCGAGCGGTACCTGCGCCCCACCAGGCGACGCCACCAGCACCCGGCCGAGCGCCTGCGGATCCGCCCGGTACTGCGACGCATACCGGACGCGCACCGGAAACCGCTCGCGCCCCTCGATCGTCGTCGTCAACGTCGTCTCTCCGACGGCGTTCTCGATAACCTCCTGAACATCCACCACCCCGAGGCCAAATCGCGCTGCGGCCGCGCGGTCGATCCGGATGTTCAGGTACTGGCCGCTCGTCACCTGCTCCGGATACACATTGCTGGCGCCCGGAACCGCGCGGATGGTGTCGGCGACACGCCGCGCGAGATCCTCGAGCACCTGGAGGTCCGTGCCGAAGATCTTCACGCCGATTTCCGAGCGGATGCCGGTCGTCAGCATGTCGATCCGGTTGATGATCGGCATTGTCCAGATGCTCGAGACGCCGGGCAGTTGAACCGCCGCTCCCATCTCTCCGCGCAGCTTTTCGAGCGTCATACCGTCGCGCCACTCGGAGCGCGGCCTCAAATGGACGATGGTCTCGGTCATGTTCAACGGGGCCGGATCCGTGGACGTGTCCGCGCGCGCCACCTTTGCGACGACCCAGGCCACCTCGGGAAACGCCTGAAGGACCGCGTTCTGCCGCGCCGCGATCTGGGTGTTCTGTTCCAACGAGATGCTCGGGTCCGCGATCGGCATGAACATCAGGTCTCCCTCGTTCAGCGCCGGCATGAACTCGCTGCCGATCGTCCGGGCCGCGAGCAGTGACCCCGCGAATATCAGGACCGCCACGAGGATGGTCACGCCGCGGTGCGCCAGTGCGCTCTCGAGCACGGGCCGATACAGTCGTCGCAGCACGCGCATGACGGGGTTGGCGTCCTCTGCGTGCATCTTGCCGCCGAGCAGGAACGTGCACAGCACGGGCACGAGCGTCACGGCGATGATGGTCGCCGCCAGCACTGCGAACGTCTTGGTGAACGCCAGCGGATGGAACAGCTTCCCTTCCTGTCCGGTGAGCGCGAACACCGGAACGAACGCGAGCAGGATGATGGCCATCGAGAAGAACACCGGGCGTCCGACCAGCCGCGTCGACTCGAGCACCGTCTCCCACACCAGCCGGCGGTCGCTCGTGTCGATGCCTCGCTGCTCGATGAACCGAAACGCGTTTTCGGTGACGACGATGCCCGCGTCCACCAGGACGCCGATCGCAATGGCGATGCCGGCCAGGCTCATGATGTTCGCCGAGAGCCCGGCGTAATACATGCCGAGAAACGACGTCACCACGGCGAGCGGCAGCGGGATCGTGACGATCAGAATCGACCGGAAGTGCATCAGGAAGAGGACGTGGGCGAGCGTAACGAGGACGATCTCCTCGATCAGCGCCGTCCGCAACGTACCGACGGCCTGCTCGATGAGATCAGACCGGTCGTAGAACGGGACGATCCTCACTCCCTGCGGCAACCCGGCTTCGATCTGCGTGATGCGCGCCTTGACCGCGTCGATGACCTTCTTGGTGTTCGTGCCGGTCCGAGCGACGACCACGCCGCCGACTGCTTCATTGCTGCCCTTCACCAGCGACGCGACCCGGAAGGCGTTCCCGATCCTGACGTCCGCGACCTGCTCGACGTA
>JACDBQ010000096.1 GCA_013694845.1 Acidobacteriota bacterium | reverse complement strand
CGGCGAACATCAAGATCCGAACCGACGGCACGGTGAAAGTTCTCGATTTCGGTCTCGCCAAGGCACTCGCTCCCGCGGCCTCCTCGGGCGAAAAGGCCCTCCGCTCAGCTGAGTCTGCGGCAGAAATGCCCGCCCTGCAGATCCTGGGCACGGCCGCTTTACATGGCCCCGGAGCAGGCGCAGGGCAAACCAGCGGATAAGCGGTCCGATATCTGGGCCTTCGGGGTCGTGCTCCACGAGATGCTCACCGGCCGGGCGCTCTATTCGGCCACCACGCCGTCCGAAACGCGAGCGCAGGTGATCGAGGGTCAGCCCGACCTGTCGGCGCTCCCCGAAGGGACGCCCGGGACAATCCGGGTGCTGATCGGCCGTTGCCTGACAAAGGATCCGCGAAGCCGTCTGCAGGCAGTTGGGGAAGCACGGATCGCAATCGAGAGTGCCCTCGCACCTCAGGACATCAACCGGTCGCTCGAGGCGAAACAGAGCCGCCTGAAGCAGGCACCGCTGCCCCTTCCGCCCAGCGCGCTGTGGTGGGCACTCCTCATCACGCTCTCCGCTGTAAGCGCCGCCTTCTGGATGTCCGCGCGCGGAACCGCGCCGCTCGTGCCGTTGCGTCTCAGCACCGAGCTGGGGGTCGACGCGACGCTTGCGGTCGGCAAGGGAGACGCGCTGGCGGTCTCCCCTGACGGCCGGGTCATCGCCTTCGTTGCACGGACCGCACCTGAAGGAGATCCGCTTGGGGGCCCAGAGTCCCTTCTTTTCCCCTGACAGTAAGCAGATCGCGTTCTTCGCGTCAGGCCAGCTGAAAAGGGTCCCTGTCGACGGCGGCACGCCCCTCACCGTGTGCGAGGTCGAGTCGCCGAACGGGCCGCACGCCGGCGGAGGCACATGGGGTGAGAATGGCATCATCGTCTTTGCACCCGCGTTCGGGCCGGGCATCACGTTGTGGCACGTCCCTGCGGCAGGGGGACGCGCAGCTCCGCTGCTCTCCCTCGCCAGGGATGAGTGGGCCCAGCGCTGGCCACAGATGCTGCCGGACGGGCGCGCCGTTCTCTATACGGCCGAAGACCATCCTGGGGATGTCAACGATGCAAATTTGGTGGTGCAGCTGCTGCCGGCCGGCGAGCGGAAGATCGTTCTTCGTGGCGGGTATCACGGCCGCTATGTGCCGAGCGGCCATCTCGTTTACCTTCATGATGGCGCGCTCCTGGCCGTGCCGTTCGATCTTCCTCAACTGAGGGTCACCGGACCTCCGACGCCATTGCTGCATGACGTGACCTCGACCACATGGACGGGAGGGTCGCAGTTTTCCGTGTCAGCCAACGGGACATTGGTGTTTCTGCCAGGCAAGACCACGAGGGGTAAGTCAGTGCAGGCTATTGACCGCGCGGGACGTGTGACGGCCACCTGGGCGGACCCTGCCAATTGGTTCAATATCCACCTTGCTCCCGACGGACGCCGATTCTCGATGGAGATATTCGCAGGGGGCACTTCCGACATCTGGATCTATGAGTGGGACCGTGGCACCGCCACGCCGTTGACGCGTCACCCCGGCGACGACATGAAGGCTGTATGGAGTCCGAGTGGCGGCAGCCTAGTATTCAACTCGAATCGGGCCGGTCCTCCCCGGAGCGTGTACTGGCAGCGCGCAAATGGAATCGGGGACCCGCAGCGTCTCACCAACAGCGAGACCTCTCAATGGCCCGTCTCGTGGCATCCGAGCGGAAGGTTTCTCGTCTTCGAGCAGCGCAATCCGGAAACGGGGTGGGACCTGATGATCCTGCCGATGGGCGGTGATGACGTGTCCGGCTGGACGGCTGGAACACCAGCCGCGTTTCTCAACACGCCGCGGAACGAAAAGGAGCCAAATTTCTCCCCGGACGGGCGGTGGGTGGCCTACCAGTCAGACGAAATGGGTCGCGACGAAGTGTATGTGCGTCCGTTCCGTGCTGGCGGGAACGGATGGCGTATCTCAACCGACGGCGGGAGCTTTCCGGTATGGTCGCGCACTAG
>JACDBQ010000091.1 GCA_013694845.1 Acidobacteriota bacterium | reverse complement strand
CGCCGCGCCCAAATGGAGGAACAGTGAGCACTCGCGGGCATCGCTGATGACCTCACCGGTCCCGGTTACGATTCTCGGTCTTGGTCTCATGGGAGGCTCGCTTGCCCGAGACCTCAGCGCCCGTGGTGTACGCGTATCGGCGTACGATCCCTCGTCGGACATCCTTCGCGACGCAGTCCAGTCCGGCGTCGTTCAGATCGCTCTGACCGAAGACGCCTCACCCCTTTCAGGCATCGTGATTCTGGCGACTCCCGTGGACGTCACCCTCGACCTCCTGCCCGCCCTGTCATCCCGGCTGGACCCGACCGCCCTCGTGAGCGATCTCGGCAGCACCAAATCGATGATCTGCAAGGCCGCCATCCAGAGCGGGCTCGGGGAACGGTTCGTAGGATCGCACCCGCTGGCCGGCGATCACAGGTCCGGTTGGTCGGCGTCCCGTGCGGGTCTGTACGAAAACGCCATGGTGTTCCTCTGCCCGACGGCGACAACGACCAAGCATGCGCGCAGGGAGATGGCGAGTTTCTGGGAATCCGTTGGCGGGGCGCCCGTCGAGATCGATGCGGACGACCATGACAATCGGATGGCCTGGATCAGCCACCTCCCCCAACTGGTCGCCTCATCCCTTGCAACCACCCTTGCGGGTGGCGGGTACGGACCGAGCGACCTGGGCCCGGGCGGGCGCGACATGACTCGGCTGGCGAGCAGTTCCGCCCAGATCTGGACAGCCATTGCCCGATCCAACGCGACCAGTCTGAGCCAGGCTCTGACCGAGTTTCAGTCACGTATCGCCTCGTTCGTCGAAGCCCTGCGGGACGACGATCCCGAGGCGATTCAGGAACTCTTTCGACAAGCGTCCGATTGGGCTTCCTGAGCCGGGTTGCTCCCCGCGTGGAACTCGTTAGGATCGTGCGCATGGGCGCGGATGACATTATTTCAGTAAGGAGACATTCATGAGATTCACCTCCCCCGTCGTGCTTCTCCTGGCGGCGTGTACCACTGCACCCCTGCCGGTGACATCGCCCGCCGCCTCCGCGAATCAACAAACATCGCATTCCGTGCAGGCGCCGGTGCTGCCCGGAATCGAAACATTCCTGGCGGATGTGCCACCGGCGCTGCGCGGTAAGCGTGTCGGCCTGATCACGAATCACAGCGGCATTGATCGTATGAAACGGTCCGACATCGACCTGATCGCGGCTCATCCCGACTTGAAGCTCGTGGCCCTGCTCGCTCCCGAACATGGCATCCGCGGCACTGCGGAGGCGGGCGACCAGGTGGACGACGAGACGGACCCGAAAACCGGCGTTCCGATCTACTCGCTTTACAAGTCGGAGGATAGCGGACCGAGCGCCGAGATGTTGAAGAACGTCGACGTCCTGATCTATGACCTCCAGGAGGTCGGCGGAAGAACATGGACTTATGTTTCAACAATGGCTCTGGCCATGGAAGCCGCGAAGCGAAAAGGCATTCCGTTCGTCGTACTCGACCGGCCAAATCCTATCGGTGGCGAGATCGTCGAGGGCGCCCTGCTCGATCCGAAGTTCAAGTCCTTCGTCGGCATGTATCCGATCCCCGCACGCCACGGCATGACCGTCGGTGAGCTCGCGACACTTTTCAATGAGAAGTACGGCATCGCGGCTGATCTTATCGTCGCGCGAGTTGCGAACTGGAAACGGTCGCAGTGGATGGACCATACCAGGCTGCCGTGGGTCAATCCATCCCCGAACCTTCGTTCCCTTGCAGCGCTTACCAGCTACCCTGGGTCAGTCTACTTTGAGGGCACGACCCTTACGGAGGGACGAGGTACCGATCGTCCGTTCGAGCAGATCGGCGCGCCATGGCTCAACGCTGAGAAGGTTGCCCGTGTAATGAATGCCCGACAACTGCCCGGCGTCCGGTTCGAGCCGATCACAATGTCGGTCGCGGCCACTGCTGCGAAGCACAATGGTCAGACGATTCCGGCGATCCGTTTCACCGTTACTGACCGTCATGCATATCGTCCGGTTCGTACC
>JACDBQ010000904.1 GCA_013694845.1 Acidobacteriota bacterium | reverse complement strand
ATGCCCGCGATCAGGAAGAGCACCGAAAAGATCATGCCCTCGATCGGCCCGGTGAAGAAGAGATACGTCCACAGCGCCGCGGACAGGATCGCCGGCACGGGGTAGAGCCACATCTTGAACGGCTGGGAAATGTCCTTCCGGTATTCGTAGAGCAGGATCACGGCGCCGCACTGCCAGATGAAGCGCAGCAGGATCTGGACCTGGATCAGCCAGTTGACCAGCTGCCCCACGTGAAGAACACGAATGGCACCGATACGAGGCCGATCACGAGCAGCGACACATGCGGGAAATGCTTCGTCGGGTGGACCTTGGCGAACACCGCAAAGAAGTCCCCGTCCCGGGCGGCGGCGAACGGCACGCGCGAGTAGCCGAGGATGGTTGCGGCGGCGACCAGCAGCTCTTCGGTCCGGATCAATCCCAATCAGTCGAACAGCTGCGAGCCGATGGCGTTGTCGCCGGACTCGCCGCGATTGAGCGTCATCATCGCCAACCGGGCACCGTCCTTCCGACTGATGCTGGCCAGCACACCGCCATGCTCATCGTCTGGATGCGCCGTGGTATGGAGTGCGCTCGCGGTCGTGCCGAGCTTCAGCAAGGCATGCCAGGTGCCGGCAGCGCCGCGGTCCTCCGGGAGAGGCCCGGATTGCAGAGGAACAACCAATGCGCCGACGGCTACGACCGCCGCCGCAGCCACCAGTCTGCACCGTAACCAAGACATTCTCCCGCCCCATCTGGAAAGCATCTGTGTTGAACCGTGGCCAAATGTCGACCGTGTTGAACCGTGTTGCACCAGTGTTGAACCGTGGCTAAGTGTGACCGCGTTGAACCGTGGCTAGAAGTAAAACCTGACAGCCACCTGCAGCTCACGCGGATCGCCTTGCGTGCTCTGATCCGGCCGAAGGTGGCCAGGTTCGAGGCGCTCATCCCCGGAAAGCCGTAGTTCACCCAGTTGAACAGGTTGAAGCTCTCGACCCGCAGCTCGACGCGGCGGTGCTCCGAGAACGAGATCGAGCGGAAGAGCGACAGGTTCATCGACTTGCTCGACGGTCCGTAGACGGTGTTGTAGCCACAGTTCCCGTAGGTGGAGATCGCCGGCGCGGCAAACGCCGTGACGTCGAACCACTGATCGTTCGTCTGGTTGAATCCGGATGGCAGCGGGTCGGCGATGCAGTCTGCCGCGGCACGGCGTCCGACGCCCGTCCCGGCACGGTCGGTGGCCGAGATGGAGAATGGCCGGCCGGAGTTCAGCGAGAGGATCCCGTTCACCGCCCACCCACCTACGACCGCACCGGCGACACCACCGGGGTTGAAGGCGCGGCCTGGGCCGAACGGCAGCTCATAGATGAAGCTGGCGCTGAGCCGGTGCCGGATGTCGAACGGCAGCGGACCGTAGTCGGCGCCCATGTTGTAGGCATCTCTCGGGAAGTTGCCGGTCGCACCGCCGCCCGCACTCAGGTGATCGAGAAAATCACCGAGTGCCTTCGAGTAGGTGTAGGCGGTGGTGAACGCGAAACCGTTGGCGAAGCGGCGCTGCGCCCGCGTCTGCAGCGCGTCGTAATCAGCGCGTCCATTGGTCACGATCTGCTCGAGAAACGCATTGCCAAAGCCATACTGGGCGTAGGGATATACGACGCTGGCACCTGGTGCCGGCAGCATCGCCTGATTCAGGTTACGCAGCCGGCGGCCATGCCGGGTTCGGTTCCCGACGTACTCGGCTGCAGACCACCGTGTTGCCCGGCAACTGGATCTCGGGCCCGAAGCTGAACTGGTGGACGATCGGGGTGTCCTGGTTCGGGTCCTGAATCCTCCATTGCACGACCGACTTGGCGACGTTCGCCGGCGCGAGGGAGGTGAAGCCCTGCGCGAAGGTGAACGCCGGCGCCTGGCTGGCCGAGTCCGCACTGATCGAGGCGTCGACGAGCTGCGGCAGGTTGAGACCGAGCTGGCTCTCGGAACCATACCGATCGGTCTGCTGGTAGAAGACCCCGTAGCCGCCGCGCAAAACGATCTTCGGCTTCATCGTCCACGCGATACCTACCCGCGGCGCGAAGTCGTTCGTATCGGGATGAATCAGCGTGCGCTCGTAGACGCTGCCCGAGGTGCTGGCCGTGAGGATCTGCCCGGTCGCCGGATCGATATTCGTGAGCTCCCCGTTACGATCGAACATCGGTGAGAACCGCTCGTATCGCAGCCCGAAATTCACCGTCAGCGACGGCGCGGCGCGCCAGGAGTCCTGGATATAGGTCTGCCAGCCGTCCGAGTACAGGTCCGGCTCGTGGAAGAGCGTCAGGCGCTGCGCGGACGCGAGGCCGAGCAGAAAGTCGCCATACCCGAAGCCGGTGTACCGTCCGTCGCTGAAGCGCAACTCGCCGTTGAGCGATCGGAGGTCGATATACCTGACCAGGTCACGTCGCCGCTCGAGACCGAGCTTCAGATGGTGGTTGCCCTTGCTCCAGGTCAGGTTTTCGGCAAACTGGTAGACCTACGATGTCTGGAACTGGGGGCGGAAGAACGGTCCGCCGATGCGCTGCACGCGCGAGATCGCGATGTGCGGAAGCCCGCCGTAGACACGCGGGTCGTTCGGCACGCCCCTGATGCCGAACTCCGCGTTCGAATCGATGCCGAACGCGGGGTGCACCGAATCGGACCGCACGCGGTTGTAGCCGAAGCGGAACTCGCTGAACAGCGACGAGCCGAAAACCCGGGACCAGCCGGCCACCATGTTCTGCCCGCGGATCAGAATGTTGCTCGCGAAGTCACCCGACGCCACCGGGTCGTCCAGCACCGGCGGTTCTCGGCGGTCGGTGTTCTGAAAGCTGCCGGATTTCACCGAGGCGTTCACAACCGCGCCGGCTGCCTTGCCGAACTCTGACGAGTACGTCCGGGTCTGCACCTTGAACTCCTGCAGCGCGTCAACCGGCGGCTGCACGACCTGCGGGCTGCGTTCCTGCAGATTGGTCGAGAACGAGTTGTTGTCCGCTCCGTCCAGCGTGTAGTTGTTCCACGTCGCGAAAACACCATCGGCGAACTCAGCCCCAAGGCTTCGGACACGACACTAGTCTAGACGCGACGCTTGCGTGGCGGCACCTTGCTCGCAGATGGCGACGAGCGGCGCGCCCGCGGCTTCGCCGCCGTGTTCTGCCAGGCCAGCAACATCGCGCCCCGAACCGCCGGCGTGGTTGCGGCCTTCAGCGCGACGTTCGTGTACCCCTGCCGTCCCCAGGCGCCTGCCGCGGGAACGAAGACGGCCGGAAAGCTGCGGATGAACTCCTGCTGCTCCTCGGGCGTCAGCTTGACCGTCCCCCACGCATCGTCTGCGTGCAGGGTCGCGAAGATCCTGCCGTTGACGCGAAAGTCCGGATGTCCCATGTGCGATGCTTCGACGGTGGCATCGAGGTCGAGCGCCAGCCGCCGGAAGTCCTCCGACGTCAACGTCCGGCTTTCGTAGCGTCCGTCTTCGCCGCGCCAGACGAAAGATAGTCGATAGCCAGATTGGCCAGCGCTCGTACGCCGGTCGGCAGCGCGGCCTCATCGACGAAGAAGAGCGGCGAATGGTTGGCCGGCGCCTTGCCGACCTGTTCGGGAGGCGTGATGCCCAGGAAGACGAACAGGCCCGGGGCCTGCCGCTGATAGAACGTGAAATCCTCGGCGCCGGTGATCAGCTCGGACTCTTTGACCTTGCCTGGCGCGACCCGTTCCAGCGTCGGCAGCATCTGCGCCGTCAGTTTCGGATCGTTCGACGTGACCGGATACGTCCGGTGGATCTTGACTTCCACTTTGGCCCCGGCCCCAGACGCGATCCCTTCCGCGATCCTTTTCACCCGGGCGTGGATGTCGTTCTGAACGTCGTCATCGAAGGTCCGGATCGTCCCGACGAGCCGCGCCGTTTCCGGAATGATGTTGTTGCGCACGCCCGACTGAAACTGGCCGACCGAAACGATGGCCGGGAGCCGGGTGATGTCGACGCTCCGGCTGACGATCGTCTGCAGGGAGGACACGATCTGCGAGGCCACCACGATGGGATCCACCCCTCGCCAGGGGGCCGAACCGTGCGTCTGCTTGCCGGTCACCAGGATCTCGAACTGGTCGGCGGCCGCCATGAAGGGGCCACTGCGGTAAGTGATCGTCCCGGTCGGGACGTTGGCGAACACGTGCAGGCCGAAGGTCGCGTCGACCTTGGGGCTCTGCATCACGCCTTCCTTGATCATCAGCTCGGCGCCGGCCATTCCTTCGTCGAGCGGCGCCCCTTCTTCTGCCGGCTGGAAGATGAACTTCACCGTACCAGGAATGCGGTCCTTGAACTGCGTCAGCACGCGCGCCGTCGCCAGCAGGATCGCGACATGGGTATCGTGCCCGCAGGCGTGCATGACCCCGACCTTGTTGCCTTCGTATTCCGCGGTCGCCTTGCTCGCGAAGGGGAGATCGACCCCTTCGTGAACCGGCAGCGCATCCATGTCTGCGCGCAGCGCGACCACAGGTCCGGGCCGGCCGCCCTTCAGGACCGCGACGACGCCGGTTTTTGCCACACCCGTCTGCGGTTCAAGCCCGAAAGCGCGCAGGCGCTCGACGATGAACTTCGCCGTCTCGGTCTCGCGGTTCGAGAGCTCGGGGTTCTGGTGCAGGTGACGACGCCAGGCAATCAGCTCGGGCTGTACCGCCGCCGACAGCTTGTCGATCTCACCGGCAAGAGTCTGGCCCGCGACCGGACCCGCGGTTGCGAGACAGGACATCAGAACCACAGCTGCACTCCGAAAATTGATACGCATCGTTGACTCCTGAGAGACGCGACTGGATTATATTCCCGGCGATATACTGATTGTCTGATGGAACGGCCCGAGGGCCTGACACAAAGGGGCATCATGATTGCACCGTGCAGTATGCGTCGTCAGGCGGCAATCGCCGTCTGTCTTTCGCTCGTAGCCGCCAGCAGCTTCGCGCAGACGAAGCCGTACAAGCCCGAGTCCGGCCAGGCAGGTAAGGACGTCGTCTGGGTGCCGACGCCGCAGGTTCTCGTCGACAAAATGCTCGACATGGCGAAGGTCACCCCACAGGACTTCGTGATGGACCTGGGCTCAGGCGACGGGCGCACGGTCGTCACCGCCGCGAAGCGTGGCGCGCGCGCGATGGGTGTCGAGTTCAACCCCGACATGGTCGCCCTGTCGAAGACAAACGCGACCGAGGCCGGCGTGAGCGCCAAGGCGACCTTCGTCAATGCCGACCTGTTCGAGACCGATTTGTCGAAGGCGACCGTGATCACGATGTTCCTGCTGCCGCAGATCAATTTGAAGCTGCGGCCGAAGATCCTCGAGATGAAGCCGGGTACGCGCATCGTGTCCAACTCGTTCACGATGGACGATTGGGAAGCAGACGAAACCGAGACCCTCACGGAGAACTGCACCAGCTGGTGCACGGCGCTCCTGTGGATCGTGCCGGCGAAGGTCGGCGGCACGTGGGGCTCGCCGCAGGGTGACATCGTGCTCGAACAGGCGTTCCAGAAGGTAACGGGCACCATGGGCGGCAAGCCGATCAGCGACGGGCGTCTGCGCGGCGAGCAGCTCACATTCACCGCCGGCGGCACGACACAGACCGCGACCGTGAACGGCACCAGCATGCAAGGCTCCAACTGGACGGCCACGAAGAAGTAGCGGAAGCCGGCTTCGGCCGGCGTTTCAGCGTGTTCACGCGAGTCGCCGCCGGCGCCCTCCTCGGCGCATTCATGGCGTCGGCGGCACTCGCCATCCTCACTTTCTACAGGCCTGCGGTTACTTTCGAGTTCGACGCGGACCTCCCCCGCAGTCTCACATCCGGTTTCTATCCCGTCGAACGGACGTCCGACCAGACGTTTGCCTGGACGACCCCGCTGGCGACAGTCACACTTCGCGGGATCGATCGACATGCGGCGTGGCGTTGCAGCGTTCACCTGCGGGGCGCTCGGCCGGCGGGTTTTCCACCCGCAGTCACGCGGGTCGGGGTTGACGGCGTGACTAGAGCGACTCACTCGCCGGGTGGCGGATACCAAGCCATTGCGATCGATGTTCCGTCGCAGCCCGGAGCGTCTGCGATGATCCTGTCGATCAGCACAACACCTCCGTTCGTGCCCGGAGCGTCCGACACTCGTGAGCTTGGTGTCCAGGTGGACCGGCTCGAATGCGCTCCGGCGAATGGCGGATTCGTCCGGCCACCCGCCGGCGCGCTTGGCGCCGTCGCAACCGCCGGGGCTGCGTTCGGGGCGGTGTTCGCGATCCTGTCCCCCACGCTGGTGGTGTCGCTGCTCGGGAGCCTGCTCTTCGCCGCGGCGCTCGCGGTTACGGTCAATACCGGTGTGGGCGCCTACGCACGCGCATACCTCGACTGGGCTGCGCCGGTTGCTCTGTGGATCGCGGCGCCATTGCTGGCATTCGGCACCAGCAGGACGTGGCTGATGCGCCCGATTCATCCAGCCACCGGGTTCGTTCTGGGGTTTTCGTCGGCCGTGATGTTCATCAAGATCGTCACGCTGCTGCACCCGTCCAAGGACGTGGTCGACGCCGTCTTCCACGCGCATCGGCTCGAGTGGGTGCTGGGAGGCCGCTACTATTTCACCCAACCCATGCCCGGTGGCGTGCAGTTTCCGTACGCGATCGGGTTGTTTC
>JACDBQ010000885.1 GCA_013694845.1 Acidobacteriota bacterium | reverse complement strand
TCTCGGGACTGTTGACAACTGGCGGCGTGTTCGCCTGGAACAGATCGCAAGGCCAGATCGCACAACGAGCGCTGGCCGAGGCGCTCGGATTGCAGCGGAGCGACCCGACAAAGACTCGGCTCCCCGCACTGCTCGCGGTCGAATCACTGTCTCGACAGCCATCACTCGGGGCGACCGAGCTGCTGTCTAGCATGTTGCCGGACATGGTTCGTCCGGTCCGGCTGCACAGCATCGAAGGCTGGCCGCAGGAGTTCGTCAGCGTGAGCGCCGACGGGCGCCGCGTCATGGCCGGGGGGGCCGACGGGCGGATCACCGTCTGGGACCTCGAAAGGCGTACCACCCACTCACTGACCGTCGGAGGTGGTCAGCTCATGTGGGCGGCGCTCAGCTCTGATGGTCGGTCCCTCATTACGTCGAGCGCGGATCGCGGTCTTCGAATATGGAGCGTCGAGAATCGATCTGTTCAGCGTCTGCTGCGGCTCGCCGCAATCGGGTCCACCGTTGCCGTCACACCCGATCTCTCGCGCGCCGTCACTGGCGCCGCTGACGGCGCGGTGGCGGTATGGGATCTTCGGACGGGTGATCGTCTCGGTCGGGTCGACCACCCGAAACCCATCAATGCCGTAGCCATCGATCCGACCGGAAAGTGGAGCGCCGCAGGAAGCGAGGACGGGACCGCGTCGCTATGGAACGCGCGTGAGGGCGCGCGGAGAACGCTCCAGCACTGGCGAACTGTATACGACGTCCTCTTTTGGCCAGCGCAACGCATGCTGCTCACGGGTTCCGCAGCCGGGGATGTGCAGTTCTGGCCGGTCGACGCACCAACAGCGCCCGAGTACCGCCTCGAACCCGAGGGGGGCTCGATTGTCACAAGAGTGGCAGTGAGTGGCGACGGAAAGCTGCTCGCGACTCTCTCCCTCGCCAACTCAGTCCAAGTCTGGAATCTCGGAGCCCGAACGCGTGTGACCAAGCTGCACGAATCGCCTACCCTCCTCGAGATGGCTTTGAGCGACAACGGTGCCCGTGTACTCACGGCTGGCCACGACGACGAGGCACGTCTCTGGGACGTCCGCAGCGGAAAAGAGCTGACGTCGTGGAAGCTGGACGGTGGTCCTCGACAGGTCGCGCTCTCTCGATTCGCGGACGTCGCGGTAGTTGGCACCACGAGGGGGGCGCAAGTGTGGCAACTGGCGAACCCAACACGCATGCCTGTGCTGAGACATGGTGCGGCGGTCACCCGTATCCGGTTCAGCGGCGACGGCGGGACACTCGCGACATTGAGCGAAAAGGTCATCTCGGCGTGGAGCATCGAAACAGGCGCGCAGTTGACTTCGATCTCCCACCCCTCCGGGATGTCCGATCTGGCGATCGACGAGAACGGCACACGTATCGTGGTGGCTGGCGAATCGGGCACGGGTGCCGTTTACTCTGTGCCAGACGGCAGACGGCTTTGTGAGCTCCGCACGAGCGACGTGCAAGGCGCCGCCGGAATCTCGCCTGACGGCAGGCTCGCAGTGATTGGCAGTTGGAATGGCGACCTCGTTTTCTGTGAGACGTCAACCGGTCGAGAGACTGCACGGTTGAAGGGAGACTCGGCCGTGAAGGCCATCGCGATAACGGCCAGCGATGATGATGCGAGTCTGCTCGTGGGGCGGGGCAACGGCGCCATCGAACGATGTCACTCGGCGACTGGCTGCCGCGTCGTGATGCAGCAGGAGGGACCCATCCGGCGAATCGCGTCGTCGGCAGCAATGGACGTAATTGCCTCGACGGCCCCAGATGCTACCCTTCGCCTCTGGGATCCGGGCACCCGCGCGCTGTCCGTGGCGCTGACGCAACTTGGATTCAACACTGACCTGGCGCTCAACCGAGTCGGCGACCTCGTCGCGGCCTCGAGTGATCGCGGTGCTCAGATCTGGCGAACGCAATCGGGTCAGGAGGTCTGGCGGCTGGAGCGGCTGGGGGCCGTGGACTCTGTGGCGCTGTCTTCCGCCGGGAACCGGATCGCGGTGGCGATCAGCAATGAGGTGCGGGTCCTCGGGATCCGGCCCGAGGAGCTCATCACAGAAGGCTGCCGGCAGACGACGCGGGATCTATCACGGGAGGAATGGCAGAAGCTGCTGCCTGGCGTTCGTTACAGGCGTGTCTGTCCCGAGGTGCCATGAACAAGGAGGAGGGGGCTTCGTTTCAAAACCGGCCGTCCTGGGACGGCAGAGACCACACAGGATGGGCGAACCCGAGATCGGCAAAGATGGCTCGGGGCGAGAGAGAACGGATGAATCGCCCAGACGTCGTGGCTTGCTGGGTGGAGGACACCCCGTGCGCTGCGGCCAGTTCCTCGAATGCACGGTCGAGTTCTGCAGAGGCGCAGTCCAGCCTCGCTTGTAGTTCCTCGTGGGATGGAGTCGAGCACGTCTCGACGAGGCCCCGAATGAGCTCGAAATGAAGTCGACCACACTCATCGTTGCTTGCGTCATCGACTCCGTTCCTGTCCGCGTTAACGTCATGCGGCTCACCCGCGCGGATGTTGTTTCAAGTCAGCTCGCTCGCCCGGCGGCCGTCGTCGGGTGCAAGCCGACGGTTCAAGGCTTAGTCGTGGCGGCTCATTGTCACGCAAGCCGCCGTCGGCTGCAGGCGTGTTAGACCGCGTGCCATTTGCAGAATGGAGGTGCGCTCGCTCGTCGAGATGTTCATCAGGGCGCGGCTGGATCCGGCGAAGAAGAAGTAGGGTCAGGGACAATCAGCACGGAGTGGAGCGGTGGCTCAGTGCGTCATCGCTCCAGCGCCGATGCGCGCACAACAATACGCTCAGTCCGGCGACGCGAGTCGAAACGAACGGCGTCGATGGCCATATCATCGTGCGTGCGGTCTTCACTTTCAATGACAAGGGCGCGGCGCGGCGACGCGAAAAATCGCGCAACGACGACCGACCCGTTGAAAGGCCACCGCGAAGGAGTCTTTCCATGATCTTCAGACGCTCGTCAGCGGCATGCCTCGTGTTCGCGCTGCTTGGCCTGGCCTCCTCGAATTCCTTCGGCCAGGCGGCTGCGCGTCGCATGCCGACGGTGGATGACCTGCTGCAACTCGACTCCGCGGGCGCCGCTCGTATCTCGCCGGATGGCCGCTGGGTGGCCTACACGGTCACCGGGACCAGCTTCAAGGACGACGCGTACGTGACGCAGGTGTGGCTGGTGAGCGCCACGCCCGGCGCCGCGCGCGTCCAGCTCACTCGAGGCAACAAGTCGTCGGGGAACCCGCAATGGTCGCCGGACGGCAAATGGCTGGCGTTCACCAGCGATCGTCTGGCCGACAGAAACCAGATCTTTGCGATCCGTCCTGACGGCGGGGAGGCGGTCCAGTTGACGAAGTCAGAGACGGCGGTCTCGAACTTTGAGTGGTCAGAGGACGGGAAGACGATCGGGTACATCTCGACCGAAGCGCCGACGAAAGCGTCGAAGGACCACAAGGAGCAGTACGGCGACTTCCAGGTCGTGAGAAAGGATTACAGCTTCGCTCATCTGTGGACATTGGACGTCGCGGCGGCGCTCAAGGATCCGTTGGTCGGACGGCAGCGCACCAAGGGACGCGACTTCAGCGTCGGCGCATTCTCCTGGTCCCCCGACGGCGGCCGCATCGCCTTTAGCGCAACCATCAACCCGGACCTCGTTCAGGGCGCCACGTCCGACATCTTCGTCCTCAACCTGGCACGCGACGCCGTGAAGAAGGTCGTGTTGCAGCCCGGACCCGACACCAACCCCCGCTGGTCGCCAGACGGCAAGCAGATCGCGTTCTCGTCGGCGATGGGGAAGACAGTCTACTTCCACGCCAACTCCCGCCTCGCACTCGTCGCTGCGGAGGGTGGCACGCCGCGATCGATCACCGATCGCTTCGATGAGCAACCCGGATTCGTGGCCTGGACGGATAGCGGGATTTATTTTTCGGGCCTTCAGAAGACCGCGGGGCACTTGTTTCGCGTCGATCCCGCTGGCTCGAAGATCGTCCGCGTGACCGGCCCGGACGACCTGATGGCGGGCGGCTTCAGCCTCACGCGTGACGGGCGGCGCATGGCCTTCACCGCGTCGTCACCGACGACGCTGAACGAGGTTTACGTTTCTGAAGTCAGCGCCTTTTCGCCGCGGGTGCTGACCAGCATGACCGATCAGGCGAATTCGTTCGTGCTCGGCACGCGCGAAGTCATCTCGTGGACGAGCACGGATGGCGCGCGCATCGAAGGGGTGCTGATCAAGCCGGCCGATTTCGATCCGTCGAAGAAGCATCCGCTGCTCTGCATCATTCACGGCGGGCCGACCGGGATCGATCGACCGGCGCTGCTCGCGCCGGATGCCCGCTACTACCCGTCGGACATCTGGGTCGGGCGCGGCGCGCTCGTTCTCAAAGTGAACTACCGGGGCAGTGCCGGGTATGGGGAGAAGTTTCGCCAGCTCAACGTCCGTAATCTCGGCATCGGCGATGCGTGGGACGTCCTGAGCGGCGTCGATCACCTCATCGCCAAGGGATGGGTGGATCCCGGAAAAGTGGGCTGCATGGGATGGAGCCAGGGCGGCTACATCTCGGCCTTCCTGACGGCGTCGACCGATCGCTTCAAGGCGATCTCGGTCGGCGCGGGTATTTCGAATTGGGCGACCTACTACTACAACACCGACATCACGCCGTTCACGATCCAGTACCTCGGCGACGACCCGATCGACGACCCCGAGGTGTACCAGAAGACTTCACCGATGGGGTATATCAAGAAAGCGCGCACGCCGACGCTCATCCAGCACGGCGAGCTCGATCGCCGCGTGCCGATCGCGAATGCCTACGAGCTCCGTCAGGGCCTGGAAGACCGCGGCGTCAAGACGGAGATGATCGTCTACCGCGGCTTCGGCCACGGCATTAACAAACCGCGCGCCATGCGCGCGGTGATGCACCACAACCTCGCGTGGTTCAATCACTATCTCTGGGGCGATCCCCTGCCCGATCTCGCGGCCCTGCCGCTCCCGAAGATGGATGGGAAAGGGGAGAAGCGCTAAAGCGACGCACATCCCGACGTTGCTGGTGAGCTAGAATCGCTGGCGATGGCCGGACGATTCCTCCGCGACAACGCCTTTCTTGTCGGCGCGGTGTCGCTTCCTCTGGTCGTCGTCGGCGTCTTCCTGCTCCTCACGGCGATCCCGAAATGGACCGTGCCGCCGCCGCAGTACGACCTCCTGCTGCACACCACCGACTACAATGGGCAGGATGCCCGGATCACGGTGCAGCTGTTCGTCCGCGACGAGGCGCTTCAGGCGACGCTGCGGCCTGTCCTCAAAGACATGCATCCGCCGCGCGTGAGGTTGTGGCGCTTCGATCACGGCACGCTGAGCGCCCGGGAGATTCCGGTCGATCTTCCGGCTCAAATAGTCGATGGTGAGCCACCGCGAACTCTTGTGGTCGAGGCGTTGCGCGGCCGGCGGATCGTCACCGATACAAAGGCCCCCGATGGGTACGAACTCCGGACGCGTACCCACGGGGGGCCCGGGTTGATCGGCGATCTCTTCGGGATGGGTCGGTACGATCAATCCTCCGTGATCGTGAATCGCGGCCGGATTATCCCGATCGGGGTCCCGACGCCCAACCAGTACCAGACTCCCGGATTCCTCGGCTGGCTGTTGGATCGAGGGGAACGCTAACGTGGACCAGCGGGCGCAGGCGCTCCAGCAGATCGCGGCCATCGCGCGGGCACACGGTCTGTCGGCGACGGACGTCGCTGCGGTGATTGACAGTTCGTCCGGCGGCGCGGGTGCGCGCCGTTCGCAAGGAGTGCTCGTCCACGTGCTTGGCGTGCTGGGCGGCACCTTCGTGTTCGCTGGCATCGGCGTGTTCATCGCGTTGCAGTGGAGCGACCTCAACTCCGCCGCCCGCGTAGTCGTGACGCTCGGGTCGGGGCTCGCCGCTTTCGTCTTGGCGGTGCTCGGCACCCGCGATCGGCGATTCGAAAAAGCCGCGACGCCGCTGTTCCTGGCGGCTGCCGCGCTGGAACCAACCGGGATTCTGGTCGCGTTCGAGGAATTCGGGTCGGGGGGCGACTGGCGGTGGGCGAGCCTGGTCATGTCCGGCGCGATGGCTGCCCAGTTCGTCCTGACATTCGCCGCGCTTCAACGCTCGACGCTGCTCTTCCTCGCCATCCTGTTCGGCGCGGTATTCTCCTGGACCGCCCTCGACCTGATGGATGCCGACCGAACCTTGATCGCGCTCGTTGTCGGCGCGAGCATGCTGCTCGCGGCAGTCGGCGCGGACCGCAGCGGCCGCGGCGAGATCACTCCCTTCTGGTACTTCGCGGGGGCGTCCACGTTCCTTTACGGCTTCTTCGACGCCGTCGAGCGCACGCCGCTGGAGCTCAGCTTCCTCGGCATGGCCGCAGGGTTCGTGTACGGAAGCGTGTTGCTGCACAGCCGAACGCTGCTCGCTGTAGCAACGCTCGCGATCCTCGCCTACACCGCGTGGTTCACCGGCGAGCACTTCGTGGACTCGATCGGCTGGCCGCTCGCGCTGGTGGCATTCGGCCTCGTCCTGATCGGCCTGAGCGCCCTGGCCTTCCGGATCGATCGCGAGTACGTGCGTCCGAAGGGGAGTTCGTGATGCTGTGGGTCGACAACACGGGCAGCTGTGCCAGCCAAATCTAAACCGACGGCGCCTCTGCGAGCCCGCCGACCCGGCCAGTGCCGTGCTCCTCTTCGCGAGCCGTGACGGTCCGGGTCTTGGCGACGACCATATAAATCGCCGGGACCACGAACAAGGTGAACAGCGTGCCGACGATCATCCCGCTCACGAGCATGATCCCGATGCTGTTGCGCGCGCCGGCGCCGGGACCGGTCGCGAGGATCAGCGGCGTGTGCCCGACGACGGTCGCGGCGGTCGTCATCAGAACGGGGCGCAGCCGAGTGCTGGAGGCGTCGATCACGGCGCGGAGCTTGTCCACACCGGTCTCCTGCAGGTGATTGGCGAACTCGACGATCAGAATGCCGTTCTTCGCGACCAATCCGACCAGCGTGATGAGCCCCACCTGGCTGTAGATGTTCAGCGTCGTGAGTCCGAGAAACGAGAAGAGCAGGGCGCCCGAGAGCGCCAGCGGCACCGATCCAGCCAGAATGATGAACGGATCCCGGAAGCTCTCGAACTGCGCCGCGAGCACCAGGTAGATGAGCACCGCGGACAGCAGGAACACACCAAGAAACCGGCTGCCCTCGGTGCGCAACTGCCGCGACTCTCCGGCGTAGTCGATGGTGAACCCCTGCGGGAGGATCTTGCGCGCCTCCTCTTCGAGGAAGGTGAGGGCCTGGTCGAGCGGCACCGGGGGCGGGATCACGCCCTGGATCCGAACGGCGTTCAGCTGCTGGAACTTCTTCAACTCGCGCGGCTGGGTCGACGACCGCAGCGTGGCGAACGTCGACAGCGGCACCAGCCGGTTGTCGGAGCCGGTGATGTGCATGCCGCCCAGCTGGTCCACGGTCAGGCGCTCGTCTCGTTTTACCTGCGGGATGACCTTGTAGCTTCGCCCCTGGATGCTGAACCGGTTCACGTAATCACCGCCGAGCAGCGTCGAAAGATCACGGCCCGCCTGGCTCAGATCGACTCCCTGCGAACGCAGCTTGTCACGGTCGAATACGACCTCGGTCTGCGGCTGGTCGAACTTCAGGTCCGCGTCCGCGAAGATGAACATGCCGCTCGCGAATGCCTTCTGCACGAGCTGTTCGGCGAGGTCGCGCAGCCGCGCCGGTTCCGCGGCGGAGGCGATCACCAGGTCGACGGGGAAATCTCCGCCTCCTGGCAGTGCGGGGGGCGTGAGCGGGATCACCCGCACACCGGGTATCTGTGACAGCGGTCCCATCGATTCCATCAGCAACTGCTGGGTGGTCTTCGTCCGCTCGCTCCAGGGCTTCGCGACCATGCCGCCGAAGCCGCCGGTCGGGAACGTGATCTGGAAGATGCTCTCCGTCTCGGGGATCGATCGATACACGTTATGGATCTGCTCGGTGAACAACGTGGTCTGCTCCACGGTGGAATTGGCTGCCGCCTGAACGATCCCGAAGACAACGCCCTGGTCCTCCTCGGGCGCGAGCTCGCGCTGCGAGAACATGTAGAAGGGCACGGTCAGGACGGTCACGAGCGCCCATAGCACCAGCACGACCGGCCGGTAACCAAGCGTGCTCGCCAGCGCGCCCGCATAGCGCGTCCTCACCGCATCGAAGCGGCGGTTGATCCAGCCGGCAAAGCCCCGGTTGCCGTCGCCGGCCCGCAGCAGCTTCGACCCCATCATCGGCGACAGCGTCAGGGCAACCACCCCCGAAACGATCACCGCCGCGGCGAGCGTGAAGGCGAACTCGCGGAAGAGCGTACCCGTGAGCCCGCCCTGAAGGCCGACGGGCGCATACACCGCCGCCAGGGTGATCGTCATCGCGATAATCGGACCGACCAGCTCACGCGCGCCGTGGATCGCGGCGTCGAACGGCTGCTTCCCCTCCCGGAGATGCCGCTCGATGTTCTCCACCATCACGATTGCATCGTCGACCACCAGCCCGACGGACAGCACGATCGCGAGCAGCGTCAGCAGATTGATTGTGAATCCTGCGGCGAGCATGAGGAATGCTGCACCCACCAGGGAGATCGGGATCGCCACGACGGGAATGATCAGCGCGCGGACGGATCCGAGAAAGATGAAGATCACGACGACGACGATCAGTAGCGTCTCGGTCAGCGTGCGCAGCACTTCGTTGATCGCGTCCTGGATGTACTCGGTCGAATCGTACGGCACACCGACGGACATGCCGGCCGGCAACTGTGCCTGAATGCCCGGGATCTCGGCCCGCACCCTGCCGATTACGTCGAGCGCGTTGGCGGTGGGCAGCACCCAGACGCCCATGAACGTCGCCGTCTCCCCGTTGAACCGGACGTCTTCCTCGTAATTCTCAGATCCGAGCACGACGTCGGCGACCTCGCCGAGCCGCACGACCACCCCGTCCTGCTCCTTCACCACGAGCTGGCGGAATTCCTCGGGCGTGCGGAGATCCGTATTCGCCACCAGATTGACCGAGACCATCGAGCCCTTGGTTCTTCCGAGCGCCGACAGGTAGTTGTTGCGGGCCAGCGCGTCGCGCAGGTCCGACGGAGAGATGTTATGCGCCGCCATGAGGTCCGGCTTGAGCCAGATGCGCATCGCGAACGTGCGGTCACCCAGGATGTCCGCCCGCTGCACACCGCTGATGGCGCTCAGCTTCGGCTGCACTACCCGCGTGAGGTAGTCGGTGATCTGGTTCTGATCCAGGTCCGGCGACGAGAAACCGAGATACATCGCGGCGAACTGCGCGTCGGCGGTCTCGAGCTCGATGATCGGGGCCTCGGCCTCGGGCGGCAACTCGTTGCGCACCTGGGCGACCTTGGCCTGGATCTGGGTCAGCGCCGCGTTGGTGTCGTAGTTCAAGCGCAGGTGCACCGTGATGGTGCTGACCGACTGCGCACTGGATGACTCGACGTAGTCGATGCCATCCGCGCTGGCGATGACCCGTTCGAGGGGGGTGGTGATGAACCCGCGGACCAGGTCAGGGTTCGCGCCGACATAGACCGTGCTGACGCGGACCACGGCGATGTCGCTGCGCGGATACTGCCGCACGCTCAACGAGCGGATCGACTGCAGTCCGGCGATCAGGATGACGAGGCTGACCACCATCGACAGGACGGGGCGTTTGACGAAGAGATCGGTGAACTTCATGTGTCGCTACCTGTTCCGTTCGAATATGCCGCCGAACCGCGCTCAGCGGTCCTCGGTCGTGGGCGTGGCGCTGTTCGCCGGCTGCACGTTGTTGTTCACCTGCACGGCGACACCGTTCCGGAGTTTGAACACGCCCGACGTCACCACCTCTTCTCCCGGGTTGATGCCCGAGAGCACCGCGATCTGATCGCCCCGCGCGCCGCCGAGCTTCACGACCTGTTGCCGCACCCCTCGATAGCTCGCCCCCTCGGGGCTCTTCATGTCGGCGACGATGAAGACCGAGTCGCCGTAGGGCGCGTAGTTGATGGCGGAGGCTGGCACTGTAATCACCGGCTGCGCAGCGCCGAGGGTCACCTTCGTCTGGACGAACATGCCCGGGCGCAGCTTGCCGCCGGGATTGGCGAACGTCGCCTGCACCTGCACGTTGCGCGTCGTGGAATCGATGACCGAATCAAGCGCGCTCACCCGGCCCGTGAACTCGAGCCCGCCGGCGTCGGCCGACGCGACCGTGATCCGCCGGCCCGGTTTCATGTCCGGAACGTTCTGCTGCGGCACGCCGAAGTTGACGTAGACAGGGTCGATCGACTGCAGCGGCACGACCGCGGCACCAGCGGCCAGGTATTGCCCCAGGTTCACCTGGCGGATGCCGAGCACGCCGGTGAACGGCGCCCGGATCGTCTTGCGCTCGATGGTTGCGCGGATCTCACGCACGCGCGCTTCCACCTCCGTGTGGCCCGCAGCCGCAGCGTCGAATTCCGCGCGGGACACCGCGTCCTGCTCAACGAGCCCCTTCATGCGCTCGTGGCTCAAACGAGCCAGCTGGCGCTGCGCCTCGGCGGCCGCGAGCTGCGCGACCTCCTGCTGGGTGTTGAGCTGGACCAGCACATCCCCCTTCCCTACGGCGCGGCCCGAGTCGAACGTGATGCGCTCGACGATGCCGGGCAGGTCGGCGCTGACCGTGACCCCCTGGACGGCAGCGACCGTGCCGATTGCATCCAGTGTCGACGGCCACTCCTGCCGGGCGGCGATGATCGTGGTCACCGCTTCCGGCGGCGGCTGCATCGCGGCGAACTGCTCGGCCATGGCCTGGAACTGCCGGAGCTTCACGAACCCGAGACCGGCAATGAGAATGGTCATCGTAACCAGCATCAGAATCATCCGTTTAGCCATACGCTCAACTCCCAACTTCCAAACCCGAACTGGCACACCCTGGTTTCCAAACCCAACCTCCGACTCCGCGGAACCCCCTAAAGACTCCAGCCCCCACCTAGTGCGCGATAGAGCTGCACCACGGCCGCGAGCTCGCGCTGACCCAGACGGGCCAGTGCGAGCTCACCCTCGAAGAGGTTCCGCTGCGCATCGAGGACGGGCAGATAACTATCGAGCCCACCCTGGTAGCGCTCCGTAGCGAGTCGCCTCGACTCGGTCAGGGCCTGAACGAGCCGTGCCTGTTGCCCGCGCTCTTCCTTGACTTTCGTATGCGCGACGAGCGCATCCGACACGTCGCCCAGCGCGGTGTAGATCGCCCGCTCGTACTGGACGACGGCTTCGCGCTGCACGGCGCGGGCGAGCTCGACGTTCGCGCGCGTGCGGCCGGCGTTGAAGATCGGCGCGGCCGCGCCCAGGCTGCTGTTCGCCACGGCGGCGGCGCCGGTGAGCAGATCAGACAGCGCACGGCTCTGGACGCCGAGGAACCCGGTCAGGCTGATGCGCGGGAAGTACTCGGCCCGCGCCGCGCCGATCTGCGCGTTCGCCGCAACTAACTGCTGCTCCGCCTGTCGGATGTCGGGCCGGCGCTCGAGCAGAGCGGAGGGCAGCCCGGCGGGCACGGCCGGCGGCGCCTGGATGGCGTCCAGCGGCCGCCCGCGGGGGATGTCGCCCGGTGCGCGACCGAGCAGGAGGCTCAGGGTGTTCTCGACCTGCGAGATCTGGCGCTCGAGGCTGGCGATGCGCCCGGTGGCGGTGAACAGGAGCTGTTCCGCCTGGCGCACGTCGAGGCCACTGGCCACGCCCCCAGTCCGCCGCGTTTCCGTGAGGCGGAGGCTGTCGGTTGCGACGTCCCGTGTTCGCCGCGCGATCTCGAGCTCGAGGTCCAGCTCACGCAGTAACAGATAGGTTTCGCTCACATCCGCGACCAGCGTGGTGATGACACCATCCCGGGCTTCTTCGGTCGCGAGGTACTGGGCCCGGGCGGCCTCGTTCAGCCGGCGCACCCGCCCCCAGACATCCAGTTCCCAGCCGATGCTGAAACCTGCCTCCGTGTAGCGGACATCAGTGTCCGCGCCGGGTGGGCGCGAGCTGTTTGCGCCGCGCCGCGATGCGCGCGCCGCAGTCACTCCCGCGGAGGCGTCCACGGCCGGCCAGCGGTCCGCGCGGCTGATGCCATACGACGCCCGCGCCTGCAGCACGCGCTCGGCGGCGATCCGTACCTCGAAGTTCTGCCGCAATGCCGTGTTCACGAGACCGGTGAGGGTCTCGTCGCGGAAGACTTCGAACCATTTCAGATCGGCCAGCGAGGCGGATGCGTCAGGCCTCACCCTGTCCGTTGCGCCGCGGTAGTCTGAGGGGGTCTCGATGAGCGGGCGTTTGTAGTTCGGCCCCATCGTGCAGGCGGCGGTCAGAACGGCAGTCGCCGTGACCAAGGCGGTATTGAGACGTTGCACCACGATCAGACCCTCTCATTGAATATGCGGTGATCGCCGGCGGCGATCTCCCGGACGATCTCGGGCATCACGCACCCGGACGACACGAACCGCGCGCCGTCGGCGTATAGGCGGGCCATCAGCTCACGGCCCCGGTCGTCGACCTGGCACACACCGCGCAGGTCGACGCGAAGCCGTCGCCCCTTCAGCGTCGGCCGGGCCTCGACCCAGCAGACCTCCAGCTCGTCGACCCAGGCCCCGACCAGGCAGCCCTCCAGCTTCAACATGAGATCGTCATCGGTGTGATGTATGGTGATCCTGATCATCGTTGTCGCCGTGCGGCTGACCGCTGCGTCCGGTTCCTTCACTGCATCAATGAGCGACGATCGTGCCGGCGCGGACGGAACTCGCGGTCAGACGGTAACGTCAACAATCGAGAGGATTTGCCACCGCGGCCGCGCGCCAGCCTTGGGCGGGGTGCCAACGCATTGCCAGCCCGCCGGCTGGCAGCGTGCCCGCCCGCTGGCACCCCGCTGCGATGCACACGCGTCTAATGCGGGGACGGCAGAATTGGAGCGTTATGAGAAGTCTGAGCGCCGAGGTGGATGTGTTCGACGAACGCGTCCACAAGTTCGTCGATGTGGCGAGCGTGCTCGCGTCCAATGCCACGCTGACCGACCTGGTCGGCGTCCTTCAGCGGGAACGTGACCAGCTCGACCTGCTCCTGGACGTGACTAACGCGGTGGTGACCCAGCTCGATACGCGTGAGCTGTTTCGTGCAGTGGCCCCGGCGATCCGCCGCTGCGTCAACGCGGACGTCGCGGCGCTCAGCGTCTACGACGCGGAAGCCGGCGTGCTGCGGCACCATGCGTGCGACGGGCCAGAACATTTCAGTGCCGCATCCGACGTGCCGATGCCCTCCGAGAGCACGCTCGACGGGTCGGCGGCAGGCTATGTGTTCAAGATCGCTCAGCCGCGCGCGTTCTCGGCCCTGGAGCTCGAAGCCTTCCCCGAGAGCGCGTTCATTCGCGCGCGCGGGATCCTCTCAGCCTGCGCCGTGCCCCTGGCTTCCGCGCACGGCGTGCTCGGAACGCTCAACCTCGGCGCGTTTTCAGACAATGCGTTTTCCCCGGAGCACTTCCCGCTGCTGACCAGGGTCGCCGGGCAGATTGCGATTGCCTTGCGGAACGCGTTCTCGTATCAGCGGATCGAGGAACTCAACGCGCAGCTCTCACGCGAGAAGCTGTACCTCGAGGACGAAATTCGCGGGGAGTTCCAGTTCGAAGAGATCATCGGCCGCAGCCGCGCGCTTGCACGGTTGCTGCGCGAGGTCCAGACGGTGGCGCCGACCGATTCCACGGTGCTCATTTCGGGCGAGACCGGATCGGGCAAGGAGCTGGTGGCGCGCGCCATCCATCAACTCGGCACACGCCGCGAGCGCGCGTTCGTGAAGCTGAACTGTGCCGCGATCCCCACGGGTCTGCTGGAAAGCGAGCTGTTCGGTCACGAAAAGGGGGCCTTCACCGGCGCGATCAACACCCGCATCGGCCGCTTCGAGCTCGCCAACCAGGGCACAGTGTTCCTGGACGAAGTGGGTGAGATCCCGCTCGAGCTGCAGCCGAAGCTTCTCCGGGTGCTGCAGGAACGCGAGTTCGAGCGCCTCGGCAGCTCGCGTACACTGCGGACCGACGCACGCCTGATCGCGGCGACGAATCGCGATCTGGCGGCGCTCTCGGCCGAGCACAAATTCCGACAGGACCTGTTCTACAGGCTGAACGTTTTCCCCATCACCGTTCCGCCGCTGCGCGACCGGCGCGAAGACATCCCGATGCTGGTGCGGCACTTCGCCCAGACCTTCGCGCGGCGGATGAAGAAGACGGTCGAGACGATCCCAACCGAGACCATGGAGGCGCTGACCCGGTACGACTGGCCGGGCAACATCCGCGAGCTGCAGAACCTGATCGAGCGCGCAGTCATCCTCACGACGGGTCAGAGCCTCGAGGTGCCGCTGGCGGCGCTCAACGCCCGGTCAAACGCGTCCCCGCACGCCGAGTCGGTCGACACTCTCGACCAGGCCGGCCGCCGGCACATTGTCGCGGCGCTCGAGCGGAGCAACTGGGTCATCGCTGGGCCGAACGGCGCGGCCGTGAGACTAGGGGTCAAGCGATCCACGCTCCAGTTCCGGATGCGGAAGCTGGGGATCTCCAGGCCGCAGCAGCACTAAGGGCTCTCAGTCACTTCGGCTGCAGTTGTCGACGGAGTCCGCGAGGACGACGCCGGATGCGCGAGCATCAATCAAACCGGAAGCACTTCCAAAAGTATAGTGAAATTCTCTTTTTCCGATCGCCACAGTCATGGCCCTCGCTGGTTTCCATCCCGTCGTCCGTCAGTGGTTCACGACCGAAGTCGGCGAGCCGACGTCCGCGCAGCTGCGCGGCTGGGACTCGATCGCCGCCGGACGGCACACGCTCATCGCCGCGCCAACGGGCTCAGGCAAGACACTGGCGGCGTTCCTCACCGCCATCAACGCGCTGCTTGAAGAAAGCCACACGGCGCCGCTGCCGGACGAGGTCCGCATCCTCTACGTGTCGCCGCTCAAGGCGCTCAGCGCGGACATTCACAAGAACCTCGCGGAGCCGCGCGCCGGCATTCACCGCCTGGCACGGCGTCCGTAACATCGCGGCCCGCTCCGCTTGCGACGTATCCCCGGTTCGCACGGACGACGCTGATTTTCGTGAACACACGGCGCATGGCCGAGCGGCTCGCGCGGCATCTCAGCGATCGGCTCGGCGACGATGCGGTGACGGCGCATCATGGCAGCCTGTCGAAAAGAGAAGCGTCTCGACGCTGAGACCCGGCTCAAGTCCGGACAGTTGAAAGCGCTCGTCGCCACCGCCTCGCTCGAACTTGGCATCGACATCGGCCACGTCGACCTGGTCTGCCAGATCGGATCTCCGCACCGGATCGCGACGCTGCTCCAGCGAGTCGGACGCGCCTCATCGGCGCTCGTGACCATCGTCAGCCCCTGGTCGAAGCTGCTCGCCCATCCGAAGGATGCGTCTCTGCACGTCGACCTGGAGGCCGGTTCCATGGCGTCGTACAAAAACTGCGCTGGCATGGTGCGGGCGATCGTCGAGGGCTTCATCAGGACGCGACTGGATCCGGTCAGGAAGAAGAGGAGACCACGGCTCGACGATTGCCGCCGATCGCCGGCCTCAGGCCTGTCGCGTGTAGCGCAAGCCCACCACTCCGGTCGGCTATGGAGTGGCGGACTTCAACTCGAATGCCGCACGCATCTCATCCGGGAATACCCGCTTGCCCCTCCCCACCGTGTCGTGCCAGTAGGGCAGCGTCCAGCCGCCGAGGTCGAACCCTCCGTCGCGGTCTTCGTCTTTGTCACCCGGCGCCCGCATTACGCCGTCGAGCGTCACGAATTCGGAAACAATGAGCCTTCTCATGCGACCCTCCCGTCATCCACTGATACCAACGCCACGCCCGGCTGCGGCCCGCCTCAACCACTGGTCGAACCAGCGTGGCCAGAATCGACAGGCAGTCGTACTGATGCATCGGCTCGCCGTTGACGCCGTCGCTGCCAACGGCCGGAAATGAAGGACGGACGCTCTCGCCGCGCTTGACACCGGCGATGCGTGCGCAAGGCTCTGTCGGACCGTTCCAGGACAACCCCGGTCGTAATCGGACAACTAGAAGAGACAAACCCAATGCGGCATCTGACTCTCGGCGCGATCGCGTGCTTGTGCGCGGGCCTGGGCTCGGCTGTGCAGGCACAGACGACGGACCCTCAGTTGACGGCCCCCATCAACAAATTCATCGAGGCGTTCAACAAGGGCGACATGGCGGCCGCCGCGACGACGCATACCTCGGACGCGGACCTTGTGATCATCGACGAAGTGCCCCCGTTCGCCTGGCGAGGGGCGAAGGCACTCCAGGCCTGGGCCGCCGGTCTGGAGGCGGACTCGAAGAAGCACGGCATGACCGATCAAAAGGTCACGATCAGCAAGCCGACTCGAGTCGAGACGAACGGCGGCGAGGCCTCCGT
>JACDBQ010000835.1 GCA_013694845.1 Acidobacteriota bacterium | reverse complement strand
CGGTGTGCCCCAGTTGTACCGATCCGAAACGCTGATCATGGTCGTGCCGCAGCGGATCGACTCAGGGCCAACCGGCTCCGAAGGCTTGCAGTGTATGTGTCGAATTTCGATATGGACAACAGCGCCGACTCACCACCGGAGTAGCCGACCGAGCCTTGGAAATCGACACGCCGCGAGACCAAGCCCTCAACAGCCGCGGTGAACCCACCGACATACACCGGTTCGGTGAGATCGGCAATGTATTGCAGCCCGCGTCGATAGGCCGCGCGTGCCTGCCACGACTTCCCGAACTCGTACCCGAAGGTCGCATCCCCAACCAGTCGATACAGGTGGCCACTTGAAGCGGCGGCTCCAAGCAACGGCGCGTCATTAGCCGACACGCCAAAGCCGAATCCGAAATGTGCCTGCCGGGACGCTGACAGAATTCGGCTGTGATCCACCCCCACCAGGAGCCCGTGCTCGGTCGCCGACGCCACTCCGCCTGTGCCGAACTCACCGGTGCGGTAGTGGTACCCGGCTCGCACTGAGGTGTGGCGCCCGACACCTCGGGACAGCTCTGTCCGGACCCCGTGTGCCGCAACGTCCTGACGACCGCTGTTCTCGCGAGTGAAATCCGTCGCGGTGTAGTCGGCTGCGGCCGAGATGGACGTGCGGCGAGTCAGGCCATGCTTCAGTGTGGCGGTCGTAGCGTAGGAGTATGACGCGGCATCGTTGAGCACATAGTCAGGTGCTGTCGGCTGGGTGTCGCCGGGACGGGATTCTCCTACACCGGGAAACAGGCCAAACATGTGCGCGGGGGAGTAGGCCACGCTCTGGTTCACCAGAAGCGTCGTCCTACGCGCGAGGGTCGCCGACAAGCCAAGGCCACCGGCGTGACTCACCGGCTGAACGTTGCCCACACGTCCGTAGTACCTGAATGCGGACTCACCGGTCACGCCCAGCTGAACCGACTTGCTCGCCCACGTGTACTGGCTCCCGGCCTGGAGCATGGTGTAGTGACCACCCAACGATTGCGCCCCCGTGGAAATGGACCCGCTCTCCGCGAGAAGGTTGTCGTCGTAGGCTTGGACCAGCGTCGCCGAAACTTCGAGAACCTGGCCCGTAGCTTCACCCCGCCTCGCGAACACCCCACCTGAAGGTCGGTCGGCGGCTGGCGTCTGCCCGACGGCGGGGGCTCCGGTCCCTACGACACAGCACAGTGCGAAGGCGGCGGTCGACCGGACGCTGTTCACGGGACGATCACCGTGTCCCCAGACCTGAGGACAATGTTCTGCTGCACATTCTTCTGGCGGATGACGTCCTTGTAGTTGAACTTGAAATGCTGGTCACGCCCGTCTTCTTTCCGCATGACCACGACGTTCTTGGCATCGGCGTACTCCAGCAGCCCCCCGGCGACCGCGATCAGCTGCAACACGGTCATATCGCTCGACAGCGGATATGCGCCGGGCTTCAGCACGTTGCCGGTGATGAACACCTTCCGGCTCTTGATCTCCTTGACCACCACGGACGCGTGCGGTTCTGCAATGAACTTCGCGGCTGCCTTGTCGATGATCACGCGCAGCTCGTCAGGCGTGAGTCCAGCAGCCTGAATGTCGTTCAACAGCGCCAGGGAAATTTTGCCGTCAGGTCGAACCACGACCTGCTCAGCGGTCATCTCTTTTTCGCCCCAGAAAATCACAGACAACACGTCATCCGGTCCGATGACATAACCGGGAGGAAGCACGGGCGCTGGGCCGGCTGCGGCGGCAGGGGAAGGGGCGGAGCCCTGGGCATTGACCAGTTGCGGAGCGAGCAGACCGATGACCACCAGGAGCGCTGCGCGAGTGACTAAGGAGATTATGGCCATGCGGTCCTGCTACTGCCGATATTCCTTGAATGGCACCTGGCAATCGTGTTTACGGAGGAAGTTCAGAAAGCGCTTGTAATCACGCTGCTCCATGTTGAACATCCGCGCCACGATCTTGTAGTTGCCGCGTGCTTCTTCGAGTCCTTTGCGCACGACATCGCGGACGTTACCACGCGTGATCTCGCGCTCCATGTAGAGCGGATAGACAGCCGCCCAGAACGACTCGCGCTCCTCGATGAGCCGCTTGTACAGATCGTCGGCCACGGTGCGGCGCCGCGCGCGCTTCGGGCGCAGGCTGACGTTGCTGTGCATCCGTACTTCCATCGGCAGCTCTTCGGGCACAATGGCTTCGTTGCGACCGGTGACGACGAGGCGCTCGATGACGTTCTCGAGCTCACGGACGTTCCCCGGCCACGAGTACTCGCAGAGGAGCCGCATGGTGTCGGGCGCGAGCGCCTTTGCGACGTGACCGTTGTGGCGCGTGAACTGTGCGAGGAAGTGCTCGATGAGCGGCGGAATGTCTTCACGGCGCTCCCGGAGGGCAGGCACCTTGAGGTGAATGACGTTCAGCCGGTAAAACAAGTCCTCGCGGAAGGAACCAGCGGTGATCATGTCGCGCAGGTTCCGGTTGGTCGCGGCGATGACCCGGACGTTGACGCGGGTGCTGATCCGGTCGGTCCCGACCTTCTGCAGTTCGCCCGTTTCCATGAACCGCAGCAGGAGCCCCTGCATCCGCAGGGTCATCTCGCCGATTTCGTCGAGGAAGATCGAGCCTCCGTCGGCGAGCTCCAGCTTGCCGATCTTGTCGCGGTAGGCGCCCGTGAACGAGCCTTTCACGTGGCCGAACAGCTCGGATTCGAGGAGGGTTTCCGGCAGGCCGGCGCAGTTCACCGTCACCATCTGCCGTGACGCGCGCGGACTCCGCTTGTGGATCGCCGTGGCGACGAGCTCCTTGCCGACGCCACTCTCCCCCGTGATGAGGACCTTTGCGTCCGACCTCGCGATCCGCTCTATCTCCTGCGTCAGATCGATGATGGCTGCGCTGGTGCCGATCAGTTCCGCGTTTCCCTGCGCTCTCATTCGTGCGTCTCCAATGAACGTGTTCGCCCCCCGGGCGGTCTGTGCGACAGGCAGGCCTTGGCCTGCGCTACCTGAACTTCGCGGGCGTGACGGCCTGCGCTACGCGGCTACTCGAACCTCAGTCCTTGGCCCGCTGCAAGAAGCCTTCGAGAGTCCGTTGGCTGCGGTCGTCCATGGTGCCAAAGACCGTTCCGAGACCCACTTGGCCCTTGACCGCCGATCTCACGTGGTGGCGTTGCACAACGACTTCTGCGCTGAACGGCTCCGCGTCCAGCCCTGCGCGAATATGCCCTCGCGTGCCGACCGGAAGCCCTGTCTCGCATCCGATCAGGGCGCCGGACTGGCTGATATCCAGGAGCTGGACCTGGTGCCGCAATTCGAGTCGCACCACTTCGTTCTCCCCGATGTCGATTCGCGGCGTTCGGCGCCGATCCTTCCGCTGATCCATCGGGTTACATAAGCCCCGCGGCAACGCGCTGACCGCCGATCATCCACGATTCAATCTGCGACAGCAGCGTGGATGGCATGAAGAGAAACTCGAGGCCTATCAGGTAGTACTGGCGACCGTCCGACCCCACCACCGGCCGCACGTGGCGGACCTGCACGCTGGTGGGGGTCTGCTCCCCCTGGCAGCTCACCGCGACGTGATGCACCGACTGCGGCGTGAGCGGCACCGTGGATTGCACGAGTGCGCCGCCCGGGCCGACATTCAGCAACGGCATGCCGACGACGATGTCGAGCGTGCCCCACAGGTCGCCCATGATTTCAAAGCGAGGACGACCCCTTCGATCCCCAAGACGGCGTTTCATCCGCACTCCACCCTTTGATCGCTCTGGCGATCGCCCACCGCGGTGACCGCTCGCGGACCTGGTCGATGACGCGCACCACGGGCCGCGACCTGGCTCCGCGTCATTACAAATTGGTTGTGCGTAGCCGTTAGTGCAAGGAAGTCGCCACGGGGACCGCGACATTTTTCCCCGCAGCCAAAGATCATTTTCGGAGACGGTTGAAGTTTTTAAGGGGTATATGGGCATGACAGGGTAGGCAGTTTTGCCCGCTGAATGGCCTGCTTAGGGTGACAAAAGTCATCCTTTAATGAGACTTTAATCGGCCAAGGGCGCTGAGAACTGCCGAAGATTGTGTGCTGACGCTCGACGTCCCGCTTTGCGGTTCGGGTGCTCGCAGGACCGTCACCGGGGAATGAGCCGAATCTGTATT
>JACDBQ010000823.1 GCA_013694845.1 Acidobacteriota bacterium | reverse complement strand
ACGGCGTGAAAGCAGCAGCCAGTGTGGATCAGATTGAGGATCAACGCCCCGGCACAGCCTCGAGCGAGCCGGGAGCGTTTAGGAGAATTGCTTAGGAAAAGTGGTGAGCCAAACGTTCGCCAGTTGGAACCAGGTTAGCGAATGGCTGAGGCGCCTCGACAAGCTCCGCTCGGCAGCCTGAGGGCCCGTTCTGATCCGACCGGTAATCCGTAAACGCTTCGGCGTTTGGACGAATCGTTTAGCCACCCTCGGCGCTATTCATGTCTCAGCGCAATCGATGCGTGATAGGCGGCGCCAATCGGTGGCTGTGCCCCGCGGGCCCTCGAATCCCTCCGTGCCAGGGGGCTCGTTCCGGCGGGCCCGGCCGGTCTGAGAACGGGCCGAAAGCTGAGGAAGCTCGAGGCGTCCGCGACGAGGCGAGGATAACTGAGGCTCGAATGCCGACGTCTATGGAGCACGGTCGATCAGGACGACATCAGAGTTTTCCCGCACTCTGTCGAACACGATCTGCTTGCCGTCGACGGTTACATCGAAGGACTGCGTGGCAGCGGAGTTGTTCAATCGGCTCAGTTGGCGCGACTTTTTCGTCGCAAGGTCGAGCAGCCAGAAGTCCTGCGCTGGAAACGGTCCTTGCGCGTAGACGAGGGCCAGGCCATTTGGAAGGAATCGATAGCGCTTTCCTCCAACCCGAAGCCGGATTGCAGGCAATTCGACATGCGTACCGTCTGGCCGAATGGCCAACAGCGGCGCATCGACGCTGACGTTCGCTGCAGTGTACACAATCAGGTCTCCGGACGACGACCACACCGGATCGCGGGCAGTGCCGGCGATCAGTCGGACAGGCGCGCGGTGGTCGAGCGGAATCTTGAACAGCCCAAGTCCACGATCGTCGATGCCGCCCGCCACGATCCATTTTCCATCGGGTGACCAGCAGACAGATCCCCGAATGTCAATCAGCTCGGCGAACGATTGGAGATCGCCGCCATCTGCGGATAAGACGTGGAGGCGCAATTTTCCGTCGCGCCTCAGGATCACGGCCAGCTGACGTCCATCGGCCGAAACCGCCGGCGGTTCGAACAACGCCTCGTCAGAACCCTTCAAGATCTCGACAGCCTTGCCGTCCTCGAAACGCCACAGGCCGTCGCGGGTACCTTGAGAAGACAAGTAGAACAGTGATCGCCCGGCAAGCCGTGGCGCGAGGGCCCGCACTGTCGGCAGAGGCATCGGTTTCACATCTGCGTCCTCCGCAGGGCGATCCAGAATCGGCACGGTCCACAGGCTCGCGCTCGGATTGGCCACCGCGGCCACGAGACGACGATGGTCGGCGCTGCTGGCAATCGACAGGTACTGCTCCGTTCCGTACGCGACGCGGTGTGTCGCTCGGCTGTAGGTATCGAGCGCCCACAACCATGGTCCGGAACCCTCATGATCCTGCGCGACGTAGAGGATGTTGCGATCGTCGATCGGTGTCGGGAAACCCACAAACGCGTTGTGACCGGTCAGGCGTTCCGGCAGGCCGCCGCCGGCTGCAATTCTCCATAAATCCATTTGCCCCACGTCTTGAATGCCGCGAGCAAAGTAAATCCATCGACCATCGGGCGACCACGCCTGATGATGGTTGTGTCCGCCCACAATCGGATCGACAAAAATCTGTTTGGCGCCGACACCGGTACGATCGACGACGAACATCGGGTCCCCCGGGGCATCGGTGTGATACACCATTCGCGCGCCGTCGGAGGACCACACGACTTCGACCGTCCGGTCAACCAGCAAGGGCCGCGGCGGTCCGCCCATCATCGGGATGATCCGCATACGGCCGACGGGCGCTCCGCCGAACCAGACTTGCGATCCGTCGCCGGAGAAGCCGACATTTCGCACCGGTCTCATTCCCGGCATGTGGCTTTCCCGAGTCAGGTTCAGGAAGCGGCCGGAACCCACCTGCGTCAGCCACACATCGAGCGGACCATCGCGATCGGAAAGAAATGCGGCGAACTTGCCGTCCGGCGACAGCGTTGCCTCAGCCTCGTCGCCTTCAAAATTCGTCAACCGGGTGAACGTCGCATTCGCCAACGGATTGTCTGGCGCAGGATTGAGACGGCTCACGCCCCATCCTGCGAGAGCCGACGCGACCGCGAGAAGAACGATTGCGGCCCATCGACTCCACAGCGAATGCGCGACGGGAGGGCGTCCCACGACCATCGCCGGCGCTGTTCCGCCTTCCAACGCGTCGTCGAGGTCAGCACGTGCATCAGCGATGTCCCGCAGACGCCGCTTTGGGTCTTTCTCGAGGGCGCGGTGTAGAAGGCGTGCAACCGTTGGCGGTGTCGTCGAAGGAAGCGCCGCCCAGCGAGGTTCGCGATCCAGGATGGCCACAATCGTGTCCGACACGGTCGCGGCTGCAAACGGCACATGCCCGGTCAGCATTTCGTACAACACACAGCCAAATGCCCAGATGTCGGTGCGCTTGTCGACGGCCTGCCCTCGCGCCTGCTCCGGACTCATGTAGGCCGCTGTGCCGAGGATGGTCCCGTCCTGCGTGCCGCCCACGGTCACCGTTGCCGATGGCGACTCGCGCGTTGCGGCCTTCGCGAGGCCGAAGTCCAGCACCTTTACAACGCCGTCCGGGGTGACTTTGATATTCGACGGTTTGAGATCGCGGTGAATGATCCCTTTCTCGTGCGCGGCATCGAGGGCATCGGCGATCTGGCCAGCGATCGTGAGCGCGTCTGTGACTGGCGCCGGTCCGCGCTGGATCCGAGCAGCCAACGTATCGCCTTCGACCAACTCGAGCACGAGCGCCCTGACGTCATTGGCTGCCTCGAGGCCGTAGATGGCGCCGATGTTCGGATGATTGAGGGCGGCAAGCAGCTGTGCTTCCCGCTCGAATCGTGCCAGCCGTTGCGGGTCCGTGGTGAAGTGCCGTGGCAGGATCTTGATCGCCACATCGCGACCCAAGGTCGTGTCGCGCGCGCGATACACCTCGCCCATGCCGCCGACGTCGATCAGTCTCTCGATGCGATATGGACCGACCAGCGAGCCTGGCGCGAGCCGCGGCGCGGGAGGCGGGACGAGCTCGGCCACGAGTGCGCCAACCGGCGTGTTGAGCACTCCGGCCGGTATCTGCGCCAGCAAGGACTCGACCTCGCGCAGCAGCAGCGGATCGTCCGTGCAGGCGGCAACGAGAAATGCGTCACGCTCGGCAGGCGCCCGCTCGCGAGCCTCATGAAACAGGAGTTCAATCTTGCGCAGGCGCTCAGGCGTCACGTCCCGCCTCTCGGGTCAATTCCTGCTGCAGCCACGCTCGGGCGAACTCCCAGTCGCGCAGCACCGTTTTCGACGATACCTGGAGCGCGACTGCGGTTTCTTCGGCGGTCAACCCGCCGAAGAATCGCAGCTCGACGACGCGGCTCTTGCGGTCGTCGATGGCGGCGAGCGCCTTCAGAGCATCGTCCAGCCGGATCACGTCCGCATCGGGCGCAACCCCGCTGATCGCCGCCTCGTCGAAGGTCACGCGGACTGAGGCACCGCCCCGCTTGTCCGCCCGCCGCGATCGAGCGAGGTCGACGAGCACACGACGCATCAACCGTGCCGACATTGCCAGAAAATGCGTCCGGTTCTGCCAGTCGACATGTTGGACGTCGACCAGGCGCAGAAAGGCTTCGTTTACCAATTCGGTCGCCTGCACGCTGTAGTTCGCACGCTCGCCGTGCAAGCACCGGCGGGCGATGCGCTGCAACTC
>JACDBQ010000809.1 GCA_013694845.1 Acidobacteriota bacterium | reverse complement strand
ACCGTGGAGTCCTATCGCACCCACATCAAGGAAAAACTCGGCCTGACTTCGGCGGTCGAGCTGGTCCGCTGTGCGGTTGAGTGGTGCGTCGAGACCGATCGCAACAACTGACCCTCGTCTCTCGCGGATCCGCCGACGCGATTCCCGGAAAGATCCATCACACCGGTAGTCACGACGTGGTGCGGTCTAGCCGATGGTCGCTGACCCAAAAGCCCGGCCAGCGGCCCTCAGGCGCCGGGTCTCGACGCGCGCATGCTGGTCGTCGGCTCTGCGCTGGAGGCGCTGAAGATCCGCCGACGCCAGGTGCGGCACCGTCGCCGAGACCTCCGTCAGGGCACCCCAGAGTTCTTGCTTGCCGTGAATGCCGAGGACCAGCATCTCGAGAGCCTCCAGCTGCTTCAAACCGCCGTCGCCGGGATCGTCGAGCATGAGTTTCAGGCGGGCCGCCTTTTCGACGAGCCATCCGCCAATGTTTCGGAGCGTGCCAGGGCTCTTGCCGAATCGACCCATCAGATCCTCGAGGGTCTGACGGTCGTCATCGATGTCGATCCGCAATGACGTGAAGAACTCTCGTTCGTCGGGCGCGCTGGCGGTATCGATGAGGTGATCCACCAGCTGCAGGGCCGCCGTCGACCCCGCGAGGTGGTCATCCATGTAGGTCCGCAGTGCCTCGTCTGCGGCCTCTCGTGTACGCGGCACGCTCAATGGATTGTGTTCCATGGTTTTTCTGCTCCATTGTCGAGGCGATGCAAAATGTGTCACTCAAGTGACTATTCCCACAACGACACTGTCAGATAATAGCCTGCGGGACTGACCGCCGACACCATCAGGAACGCCATACCGAAGCGCCTTTCCTTTCGGTTCGCGTTGCCGCCGAGAGTGGATGTCCGGGCCCGGCCCGGCACTGCGCTGGCGCTACCTATAAAGGTTAGGATGCGGTATGGACCGACTGTTCGCAATCAGCTTTCTTGTGACGGCTGGATACTTGATCGCGGTGGTGGCAAGGCGTCGCGCGATCCCGAGCCGTGGGCTCACCGCGGAAGATTCGACCAGCCTCAGCCCCGAGAAGCGACGCCCGATAGACCCTCGGATGCCTCACATGCCACCAGCCTGACAATTTCAGCACGAGAGGTCATCAGTCATGACACCCAGGGATCCGTCACACGAGTCATCGTTCGGAATGAGTGCGTGGTCGATCATCGGCGGCGCCGTTTTGGCGACGGTCGTTGTGGCGGTGATCTCGAGCATCCCGGACATCAAGCGCTATATCAGGATCAGCACCATGTGACATCGGCGTGTGTCGTCGGGTCCACTGACTCGGAGTCTGACGATGCTGTAGTGTAGACTCTCACGTCTGCACACAAGGGAGCGGAGCGCATACGATGGAAACCACAGACACCCACAACATGGGTCATACGCTCGAGAATATCGGCCAGATCGTCCTCCGCTACGGGCTGGTGGTGATCCTGCTCTCGGTCGGCGCATTGAAGTTCACGGCCTACGAGGCCGAAGGCATCGAGCCTCTGGTGGCCAACAGTCCGCTCATGTCCTGGGCGTATCAGGCATTCGGCCTTCAAACGCTATCCATGCTCGTCGGCATCGTGGAGATCGTGCTGGGCCTAATGATTGGCGCCCGGTCCTTCGCGCCGGGAGTGTCGGCCATCGGCAGCGTGGGAGCGATCGGAATGTTCCTGATCACGTTGACGTTCGTCCTGACAACGCCGGGTGTCTGGCAGCCGGGCTACGGCTTCCCGTTCCCATCCCCGATGCCCGGACAGTTTCTGCTCAAGGATGTGGTGTTGCTCGGCGCTGCGATCTGGACGGCGGGTGAGGCGATGCGCGCGGCACGGCCGTCGTCGCACCACGCCACTGCGACCGCAGGTGCCCCTCGTGCGCGATCCTAGACGTTCCGTCGAACTCGAGGCGTGGAAGGGGACTCGTCGCACCCGTCGTCTCGGCTGAAGACGACTCATTTTTTTGGCGCCACGGCTGCCAGGTCCCGGCGCCGCAGCATTCTGAGCGACGCCACGAGTGCGAGGATCATCAGGGTCAGGACCCCCAGCTCGATCATGGCCACACGGACCGCCGATTCCCCCTTGTCCAGTTCTGGAAATTCCGCGGTGAGCACGAGAATACGCCGGGTCGCGGCGACCAGCCCCACGATCAGGAACGGCTCGGGCACGAGTGCGTGTTCCCGAAACGAGACCTGCACCGTATAGAGGAGCTCCACGATCATCAGCACGAGCTCTGGCCCGGGCGGAGTCATCAATGATCCGGTGCCCTATGGAGACAACCCCGACAACCCGCGCGACCCGGATCGGGTGGAAGTCAGCAACCTGAACGATCCCAATCGACCACAAGCGCCCAATCCCGCGCGATTGGAGACGCGCATCCGCTTCCAGCCAAGCGGCCTCACCGAGGAAACGCTGCTCAGCGCGTTCGTCCGGGTCGCCTCCTTCAGGCCGGACATCACGGATCCGGCTCAGCGCCTGTTTCTGGCGTATGCCTACGAGAACTCCCTCGTCGACCAGAACGGAGACGGGGTCATTTCGGTCGTGGAAGCGAATCCCGATGGCACGTCGGACGGCTTGCCCAACACGCGGCTATTCATTCCTGCCACCGGGTTCAACCGCTACGCCATGACTCGAGAGATCAACGATGCGCTGCTGGCGCCGCGCTTCGCGCCCAGCCAGCGCGCGTATGTGCTGGCCGGTTTCATCACGGCCGTCCGGCCTGCCGCGCCGGCTTCGGTGCCGCGCGACGCCGATGACCGGTAG
>JACDBQ010000798.1 GCA_013694845.1 Acidobacteriota bacterium | reverse complement strand
ACGGCGTGCTCGCTTACGCGACGGCACAGCGGACGCAGGAGATCGGCATCCGCATGGCGCTCGGCGCTGATCGCGGCGCGATTCTGCGGATGGTGTTCGCCAGCGGCGCGCGGATCGCCGCGATCGGTCTCGGGATCGGCATTGCCGGCGCGCTCGCGCTGACGCAGGTGCTGTCGGGATTGCTGTTCGGCGTCAGCGCGCATGACCCGCTGACCTTTCTCGTCGTACCGGGTGCACTCCTCGCGGTCGCGCTCGCCGCCTGCTGGATTCCAGCGCGTCGCGCGATCCGCGTCGAGCCGGTCATCACCCTGCGCGGAGAGTAGGCGGTACGGGAGGGAAGAACCCTGCCAAATGACTTGAAGGTGAATGCGAACCGCCCGTAATCCGGGATCGCGTAGTGGGGATCCGCCGCGTAGCTCGGGAACTAGAACGTCGCCCGATCCGGGATCGGCTTCGTCGCGGAGTCAGCGCTGGTGTCGTCCATGCCCAGCGGCTCGATCTGCCTGCGCGTGAAGGTGAAGAACCGTTCGTCAATTCAATCCTTGAACGCCGTTCGCCAGAGAACGGCCAGCACCAGCCCGACACAGATTCCGGCGACGAGTTTGAGTGCGTCGCCCAGCGCCACACGGACGCCGATCTCACGTGTTCGCGTTGCCACCATGAAAGCGATGACGCCGTTTCGCGGCATACACACTGCGGCTTGAATCCCAGTTCCGCCATCGCGGTCACACGCGCTTGATCGAGCTTGACACCACCAATGACGAGGAATCCCCAACATGAGCGTGCGGGTCGTGTAAACGATGTCGTGGATGTGGCTGAACATAGATGTCACTTGCGCGCGGGACCTTTGCCCTGTGCCGCGAAGGCCTCCGCGATTTTCAACGCAATCGACCTCGTGCCCGCGAACGACGTGTTCGACGTCACGGCCACGACGAGCCCGCGTTCGGGAAATGTCAGGAACGACGTGGAGCCACCCAGCAGGGTTCGGCTGGCATGGCTCGCCAGCCGCGTGGGTTCGCCCGCGAGCGGAACGGTCTCGAGCGTCCAGCCGAGGCCGTAGTCGGTCTCCTCGCCCGAAGCCAGCAGCTGTGGTGTCTGGAGCATCTTGACGGTGGCGGGCTGCAGCAGCTTGCCGCTGCTGACCGCCATCCCGAACCGCACCAGGTCGGACGGCGTGGACAGGAACGCGCCGGCTCCCGCGAAACAGGAGTAGTCGACGGTGGTCGCCAGCTCGGGCCCGTAACTGGTGTCTCCACTGAATCTCGGGTAGTAGAAGGTCGCGCGATCCAGGATCGGTTCGGTCGCCGAGTCGGACGTCGTGTCGGCCATGCCCAGCGGCTCAAAGATCTGCGTGCGCATGAACGTGAAAAACGGCTCGCCCGCCGCCGCTTCGACCGCCGCGCTCACCAGGATCCAACCGAACGTCGAATAGCGGTAATGGGTCTCCGGCTCGAAGCGCAGCAGATCACCCGCGAAATTCTGCAACCCCTCGGACGCCCGCTCGCAGTGCGCGGAGGACATGGAATCCGTTTCCTTGTCGTAGTGCCTGACGCCCGCGACGTGTCCCATCAACTGGCGCAGAGTGACGGGCCACTGCTTCTTGGGGAACGCGGGCACGTAGGTCTGAATCTCGTCGTCGACGTGCAGCCGGCCTTTCTCCAGCAGCAGGCCGACCGCGGCCGAGGTGAGCGCCTTGGAGGCGTGCCCGATCCTGAAGCGCGTACCTGGCGCGACCGGCACTCGGTTCTCGAGATCCGCCCAGCCAAAGCCTTCGGCCCACACGATGTCGCCATTAGCGCCGACCGCCACCGACAGTCCTGGCAGATTCTGCTCGACGAGACCCGCACGGGCGAGCTGTCGACCCTGTTCCACCGCATCGGCCCACTTTTGCAATGGGGCCGCGTCCCGAACCGATGGCACGTCCTGCGCGTTCGGGTGCAGCGGCGGAGTGGCGTTGAGGAACGAATAGAGCCCCAGCCCCGCCGCGAACAGCACGCCCAGGACCACGCCCGCCAGCGCGAGCCAGGTCTCCGTCCGCTTCTTCGACACGATCGCCTCAGTTCCTTGCGAAGGCCTCCGCGATCTTCAACGCAATCGATGCCGTGTCCGCGAACCCGATGTTCGACGTCACGGACACGACGATCGCGTTGGGGACCGTTATGAGAGACGCCACCATCCCGCCCATCAACTCCCCGTCGTGGCCGACGACGCGCGTTTGCTTCCCCGACAGCGCGACGGTCTCGAGGTCCCAGCCCAGACCGTAACCCGTCTCCTGCCCCGAGGGCAGTCGCTGTGACGTCTGGAGTAATTGCACCGTCGCGGGCTGCAGCAGCTTGCCGCTGTTGATCGCCATCACGAAGCGCACCGGTCGGACGGGGTGGACACGAATGCCGCGGAACCCGCGAAGCAGGAAGAGTCGACTTCGCGCCCTTCGTCCGGACCGTAGCGGGGATCCGCCGAGAACCTCGGGAAATAGAACGTCGCCCGATCCGCACTCGGTTCAATCGGGGATTCCGCCGCCGTGTTGCTCATCCCAGGGGCTCGAAGATCTGCTTGCGCATGAAAGTGGAGAACGACTCCTCCGCAGTGGCTTCCACGGCCGCGCTCACCAGGATCCAGCCGTAGCTCGAATACCGGTACTCGGTTCCTGGCTCAAACAGCAGCGGACGCTCCGCAAAGCGCTGCAGCCCATCGACCGGCCGCGGGCATCGCACGGACAGCTTCTCATCG
>JACDBQ010000790.1 GCA_013694845.1 Acidobacteriota bacterium | reverse complement strand
GAGAAGCGAATCTCGAGGATGCTCGTGCGCGTGGTGCGCGCACCCAGCCCGCGCGAGTCCATGGCGACCGCAAGCGATTGAGCCAGTGCGAGCGCGCGCATGAACACGGGACCGAGCACGGCAACCGATTTCGTCAATCGGGAAAGCAGATGGCCTCGATCGAGTCGGAGGCCGCGAGCTCGCTGCGCCTCAGTGATCGTGGCGTGCTGCGCGGTGACGAGTGGGACGAACCTGATCGTCGACGACATCGCAAGTCCTGCTTTGTAGGGAAGCCCCATCTTCAGCAGCCCGAGCGTGACCTTCTGCGGCGAGGTCGTCATCATCCAGATCGCAGCGGCCACCATCATGAGGGAGACGCGCAGGCCCATCGCCAGCCCGAAGAGAATGCCGTCCCGCGTGACAGCCAGGCCAAAGACAGTGAAGATCTGCGGACCCTGTCTGATGTACGCAGGCCAGATCAGCACCGCGAGCAGGATGAACCATGCGGCAGTGATCAGAAAGGGCACCAGACGTCTCACCGGCAACTGGGCCCAAAGACCCAGCCCCAGCACTCCCGCCAGCATGAGCCCCAGGACCAGGGGATGGTTGAACGACAACGCCACGATGAAGGTCGACAGCAGCGCGAGCAACTTCGTGCGCGGGTCCACCTTCTGATGCAGAGCCGAAGGGGTTTCCACGTAGATGCTGTAGCCGGCCGGCATCTAGCCCCTCTCCTCAATACCCAAATGTCGGCGCAAGGCTGTCCGGAATTCGCCTACGGTCAGAATCTCGCGGGGAAATCCGAGACGCTCGTCCAGGCTCTGCGCGAGCCGCGTGATTTGCGGTGCTGTGACCAGCGCACGGGCGAGCAGTGCCTGGTCCGTCAGCACCTCACGCGTCTGACCGTCTGCCAGGATGCGCCCCTCCGCCACGACGACCGTGCGTCTCGCGAATTCGGCTACGATGTCCATGTCGTGCGTGATGATCACGACGGTTCGTCCGTCGGCATTCCAGTCGCGAAGAAGATGCAGAATGCTGAGAGAGCCTTGCAGATCGAGTCCCGTGGTGGGCTCGTCCACGACCAGCACGGGCGAGCCGATGGCGATGACGGAGGCTACCGCCAGCTTCTGGCGCTTGCCCCGCCCCAGTAGAAATGGGTCCGCCTCCGCATCGTCCTTCATACCCACCAGCGCCAAGGCCTGACTCACTGCTCGACCGACCTCCTCCGCCGTCATGCCCAGATGACGCGGGCCAAATGCGACCTCGTCCTTGACAGTCCGGGCGAAGATCTGATGATCGGGGTTCTGATAAACGTATCCGACGATCCTCGCTAGCGCGTCCATCCCGGCCGCGCGAGACTCTCGCCCTTGCAAAAATACGTGGCCTTCGGTGGGCGTCAGGATCCCATTGAAGGTCTTGGCCAGCGTCGTCTTCCCCGCCCCATTGGGTCCGATGAAAGCGACGAATTCTCCCTGGGCGATGGTCAGGTTGACGCGGTCCAGAACGGGGGGACGGCGAGGGTCATACCGGTAAGAGACGTCACGCACCTCGATGATCGGGTGGGCTGTATCCGAAAATGGCTCCACTGACCGCAGCTGGCCGGGCACAGCGCGCGCTTCCATCACCGGCCGTGTCCGACCTTCAGCAGTCCGGACACGACCTGCACCGCCTCCCCCTCATACGGGGTGTACTGCTCCGATGTAATCAGCCCGTCCTGCTCGAGCGCGTGCATCAATTCCGCCACCTGCGGAATGCGTTCACCACCGGTCCGGTGAAACAGTTCCACGTTTCGAAACAGCTCGCGTGGTGTCCCCTCCGCGACGATGCGGCCACCATCCATCATCAGAATGCGATCAGCGAATTCGGCCAACTGCTCGACGGCGTGCTCGATCATGATGATGGTGGTGTTGTGCTGCTCGCGGAGGCGCTGCACTGCGTCGAAGACTTCTGCCTTCCCGACAGGGTCGAGTTCGGAGGTGGGCTCGTCGAGGATGAGGAGCTCGGGCTTCAGCATGAGGGCGCCGGCGAGCGCGACCCGTTGCTTCTGCCCGCCCGAGAGGTTGAACGTTTCGCGACCCTCCATGCCGTTCAGGCGAACCAGACGGAGAACCTCCGGGATGTCCGTCCAGATCCGCGCAGGCGGCCACTCGTAGTTCTCCGGTCCGAAGGCCAGGTCTTCTGCCACGGTCAGGCCGATGATCTGCGCTTCCGGGTCCTGGAACACCAGGCCGACCTTCTCGCCCGTTGCGGCCGGCTTGATCTGGCGAGTATTCAGCCCGCACACGATCACAGAGCCTCCCATCGTCCCCGCCACCGAGTGGGGAATGAGCCCGCGCATGCAGAGCGCCAGGGTCGTCTTGCCCGACCCGGATGGACCCGTGATGCCCAGGAACTCCCCCCGTCGGACACTGAACGACACGCCCTTCAGCGCGTCCTCCTGTCCGGTCGGATACTTGAAGCGGAGCTTGGAGACGGTCATGATGTCGGAATCAGACGCGATGAGCGGCCCATCATCGGCATCCGTGTAGGCGGACTGGACGCGGTCGCGCCAGTACAATCCCCGCGCCTTGACGACGGGATAAAGGATCGCGATCAGAATTGGGGCCACGATCGCGGGCGTCAAAGTGTGGTTGACCATGAGCACGATCGGCAGGGCCCCCCAGGCGATGGCGCTGGGAAGGCCGTTGGTGAAGTCGAGCCAGCCCGGAATCACGATCGTATGGATGATCGGACCAACGATGATGGCCCAGACGTAGAACGAGATGACTGCAGCGCGAACCTTGAAGTTCGGCTCGCGGACCAGCTTGTAGGGCAGCCACGTGATGAACGTGTGTGAGAGAAAGCCGGCGGCCGAACCAACGGTCAGCGCGCCGGACACCGCATCGCCAATGGGCATGGAAAATGTGACCCCGATGGCGCCGGGCAGGCCGAAGAGCACCGCGAATACGGGCGCCAGCGACATACTGGGATTGACCCCGCCGATGCCGGGGATGAATTGGAGCTGAAGTGGCCGCCCGGCGATGTAGATCGCCGCGACCACTGCAATGACGGCTATCGTAGTCGCGTCCCAAGAAACTTGGCTGCGAACGAATCCCCGTCTGGTGATCGTCCAGCCTGCGAATTCCATCACCCAGATCAGGATGGCGAGCACCATGGCGATCAGTGCCAGGCTGATTAGCAGGGTGTGCAGAGCCCCGGTTCCTGAAAGCAGGGACGTAGCGTTCATGATGAGGCCGGAAGAAGTCTACGGTAAGGGAATCGGTCCGGTGCCGCCGGCTCGCGGTGCTGCAGAGGCCGTGGTACGCGGGTCGACGCTGGTGACCCAGGCGGTCCACCACAGATCCCGTAACATCTCAGCCCCGAAAACGAGCCGCGCCACGGTGAACTGTTTGTTCTGTGGAGCCGTCGTCAATGAATTGAAGGGGGACTGCTTGTCGATCGTGTAGAACTCATCGACGTAGGTGTGGGACGCCTTGAGGAAGGCGAGGATGTCGCGGCGTGGTTCGGACAGCACCCGGGGCGGCTGCTTCATCTCGGGCATCAGATCGCCCAGTTTCACCTGTGCGTGAACGTACAAGCCCTCAAACCGAGCGTGTATCTCGCGGTCGGTGGCATAGGCTTTCGGATTCTCGCCTATCCAACCATGGTGGTGAATCGTGGTGTGGAGCGGATTGGCACCATCGGTGACGTAATGTCCAAGCAATCCAGCGTCGTTGACGATGCGCTGCTCGATCCAGCGCCGGGTCTTGACGTCTGGCCCAGCGCGCCACTCACCGAAGGCGACGCGCAACCGCTGAAACAGCTCGAGAATGTGAAACGGCGAGAGGCCGGCTTCCGGCAGATCCATGCCGGTCTTCGCCCGCACGTCGGCAAGGAACACGAAACGATTTTCCGCCTGCCAGGAAGACTCAGGAATCCGCTCAAAATTTATGAAATGGTCCGGCGCGAAGCCGCCGTTCATCGCCGGATCCCGTTCCGCCTCCCCGCGATCTCGCCACCGATCGGGCTCCGGGGTGAGGTAGGAGAGCTGATCCGCGGCGTTCCGAAAGAACTTCGGCATTTCGTTCGGCAGCGCGCGCGCCGCTGCGGCCCCGGAAATGATGTGACCGTGGGCTCCCCAGGCATTCAGGATCGGCCGCTCGCCAACAGCCGCCACCGCGACGACGATCGTGGAGACCAGAACCATTCGTCGACTCGTGCGCGTCATGTCATCCTCTGAGAAGCAGAGAAACGCAGCAGTCGGGGGGTGGCCGACCTGCTGCGCCTGGCGGAATAGCTCAGAACCGGAATCTGAGCGCGAGCTGGAATCGCCGAGCGTTGGTGCCGTCCGGCTGCGAGCTGTTGTTGTTCTCCAGGCCGTAGTCCGTCCTTTCGGTCAGGACGATCGGCGCGGCGAGCGGTGTGGTGGCCGTCGTGGTCCGGGCTTCGTACAGAGTTGAACGGAAGCCATTGAAGTTCGAGCGATTGAAGATATTGAACCCCTCGGCTACGACTTCCGCGACGAGCGACCCCTTGATCCTGAAATCGCGCGCCACCCGCAAATCCGTGCGGTAGTTCGCATCGCCATAATCGCTGTTGCGCTCGATGTTCGGCGCCAGATTTCGGTCGGCGCCTCCTCCTTGCCCGAGCAGACCGCCGAAGCCATTGTATTGCACGCCGTCAAGGGCGAAGGGGATGTTGGGTACGGTCACACCCGCCGAGTACGGCCGGCCGGACTCGGCCGTAAAGATACCGCTCATGCGGAACCGATACGGCAGGTTCACGATGCCGTTCAAGACGAGGCGGTGCCGCTGGTCGGTCGGTGCAGCCGCGCGGTTCGATTCGCGAGCGAACTGGTTGAAGAGGTTGGAGCCGGCAAAGGGGGTTTCGGAACCGGCGCCTCCGCCGTTACCGGAACCGGACAGGTTCTCCGTCTTCGCAAGGGTATAGGCGACGTTGAACTGGGAACCTTCGGCAAAGCGCCGCTTCACTTCGACCAGCAGGGCGCGGTACCACGTCTGACCCGTCGCGCCCTGCTGCGAGATCGATCCGAAATTCGGGTTCGGACGCGAGAGGTTGATGTTCTGTGACACGCCCGCTGCCGTGCGCGTCACACCTGCCGAAAACGGGACCTCGATGATGTTACCGTCCGGCAATTGGTACAGACGCGTGAACTGCGGCGCCGGGAGATTGGCGTCCAGGGCGACCGGCAGTCGGTCTCCCTTCGTGTAGACGAAACTGGCAGAAACGGCCAGATTCCTGATGAGCTCCCGTTCGACGCCGAGATTGAACTCCTGCATACGTGGGCGTCGGAAGTCCGAACCGAGCGTGAAGAGGCTGGTCGATCCGCGGGCCTCCGCGGGAAGCGAGCCAAGGATGTCGGGATAGACGGGTGAACTGGGCGCTCCCGGCGTCAATGACAGACCGACGGTCGATCGTGTGGGATCGAAGAGCCCGGTCTGGAGCAGCGCGCTCTGGATCGTCCCGTTCGGGGTTCGCCCGTAATAGACCCCGTAACCCGAGCGTACGACCGTGCGGCCGTCACCACCCACGTCATACGCCACGCCGAGGCGGGGGCCGAAATTCGTCCGATCACGGTTGATCCGCGAGGTTTCCGGAACGTCAGGATTCGGCGCGACCGCCGACGGGTTGTCCTGATAGTCGTACCGCAGTCCGTAGTTGACCGTCAGCTTACGTGTTCGCCATTGATCCTGTGCGAAGACGGCATAGTCGATTGTGGAAAAATCGAGCCCCGGCAGACCAAAGCTCTGTGTGTACGACGAGTAGTTCTGGCCGGCGGGATTCAGCAGATCGCGCCCGAAAGTCAGCGCGTTGGTATAAGTGTAGCTCCCGCCGAAGTTGGCTGGATTGTCGATGATGTTCCGCACCCGGTTGACGTCGACACCGAACTTGAGCATGTGTCGCCCCGCCGTGTAGGAAAAATTGTTGACCAACTGCAGGCGCCGCTCGTCGGGCAGTGCGGGACGTTCGAGGAAGCTCGCACGGCCGAACGAAAAGCCGCCGACGAAGACCTGCGGGGGCGGCTGGTTCGCGAACTGGAACTCGTGGTTGCGGCTCGCTTGGAACCGGAATTCGTTCACCGCCCGTGGGTTCACGATCGTGGTCAACCGCGTATTGAAGCTGTTGATGCGGACGTCGTCGGTTCCGTTGCGCCCGACGTTTCCCAGGACCAGCGGCGTTTGAATGGCGTTCTGGCCACGGGCGTTCAGGTAATTATGCGTGATGGATAGGGTGTTGGAGCGCGTCGCATGCCAGTCTACCTTCCCGAGCACCAGATTCTGATTGGCGGTGCGAGGAATCGTGTTGCCCGGCGCCCCGCCAGGAAACTGCTCGCGAAGGAAATCTGTACCGGCGTCGAACGCCTGCAGGTCGGCGGCGGTCGGATTGGACGGCAAACCGCCGGTCAGCACGCCGCTCAGATCTTCAATGATGAGCGGAAAGTTGCGCAGTTGCTGATCGTAGTTGAAGAAGAAGAACAGCTTGTCGCGCTTCATCGGTCCGCTGAATGAACCGCCGAATTGCTCCCGCTTCTCCTTTGGCTTGATGGTCGAGAGCGGATCGCGCGCGTTCAGGGAGGCGTTGCGGAAGTAGTAAAATCCGTCGCCCCTGAACTGGTTCGAGCCCGAACGAATCACTGCGTTGATGCTGCCGCCAGCGGACCGTCCGAACTCCGGCAGGAAGTTCGAGAGGCCGACCTGAAACTCTTGGATGGCATTGGCGCTGATGTTGCTCGCGATGCGGTTGCGGCCCCGGGCCTCGGCGAAATAGGCCTGGTTGTCGTCGTTCCCCTCCAGCGTGAAGTTGTTGAAGACGCCGGACTGGCCGCGGTAGCTGAGCAATCCGAAGCGTCCATCCCGCGTGACACCAGGCGCCAGCAGCGCGAACTGGTCGGCCCTGCGGCCGTTGATCGGCAAATCGTTGATCTGCCGGCGATCGATGAGAAACGTCTCTTCGGTCTTCGTGCTATCGATCACCGGACTCTCGCCAGAGACGGTGACCGTGTCGGTGAGCCCGCCGACGGGCAGGCGCAGACGCAGGGCAGTGGTGCGGCCCACGTTGACCGTCACGTCCACCTGCTCAACCGGGGCGAAGGCGTCAAGCGTCACCCGCACCCGGTACTCATTCCCCGGCGGCAGCACACCGACGTTGAACTGTCCGGCCTCGTTGGTAAGGGCCGAACGTACGAGTCCGGTGCCTGCGTTGGTGACCGTCACCGTCGCACCAGGCAGGACGGCGCCGCTCGTGTCCTCGACAGTCCCTCCGATGGACCCGGTGCCCAACTGGGCCTGGGCCGATGCGTCGGGCACCGTACCAAAGGAGCACATGGTGAATATGAGCAACAGAATCGCCCGACGCATGATGATGACCTCTCGTGTCGCGGAAGAAGCGGGAAGTACGAGAATAACAGTTGCTGCACCGTACACAGTCCGTATACCCTATACCGTATACCGCTGTACCCCGTGGGTCAATGGCTGCGTCTCACAATGCCATCGCCTGATCGTCGGAGGATCTTGCGTGAGGACGCTGCTCCTGGCCGGGTTGACAGGCGAGATCAAAAAACGCTCGTAGACGCTGATCGGATGGGAGAGTTCACGTCATGACGACAGGTACAACCGGGGGCATGTGGATGACGCGCAGAGCTTCACGCCTCCTGCTCTGTATGGCCCTGAGCGCGGCAGCCAGTGCCGGGTTTCCGGACCGTGTGTACGCCCAGAGTCAGGCGATCGACGGAACGATCGAGGGAGTGATCCGGGGAGACGCCAAACTGCTGCCCGGCGCGAAGGTTCGAGCCGTCAGCGTGGGGACGGGCTATGAACGGGACGGCGTGACAGACGCATCCGGTCGTTACTCGTTGACGTTGCTGCCGCCAGGTGAATACGTAGTGGTCGCCGAGATGACCGGCTTTGGGCCCGTGACCCAACCGAATCTGGTGATCAGGGCGGGACAAGTGCTGACGGTCGAGTTCGATTTGTCGTCAACGCAGTTTACGGAGTCAGTGCAGGTGACGGCGCGCTCCGCGACCGTCGAAGTAGCCCGCACGGTGGTGAGCAACACCTATGACCAGAGAGTGGTCCGCAGTATCCCGACGATCGGCCGCAGCATCATGGACTTCTTCACGCTGCAGCCAGGCGTGAACGCGCGCCCACTCTCGACCGGGGGATCGGGCACGGGCACGCCGACCACGACGTATGGTGGCATGGGGTTCCGCCAGATCAACGTGGACGGCGTGTCCAATAATCTGCAGGGCGGGGCCAGGAACGTCGTGATCAGCCAGGAGGCCGTCGAAGAATTTCAGACGGTCACGAATTTCTCGGCGGAGTTCGGCCGCGTGGCGGGCGGTCTGCAGAACGTGATCACTCGGTCGGGGAGCAATCAGCCGCACGGATCCGCATTTCTCTTCACACGACAGAAGTTCCTGAGCGCCAGCCCCTTCCTCCTGCCTGCCGGCGCCCCCGCGCCGGACTTCGCACGGTACAACTACGGGTTTACCTCCTCCGGCGCCGTCACGAAGGATCGCACGTTCTACTTCGTGAGCTACGAGCGCTGGAGGCAGGACCAGCCGGCAGTCTCCACGATCACGCCGCAGAACGCCCAGACTCTCGGCATACCGTCAGAGAGTATCGGCGCGTTCAACACGTCATTCCGGGCTCACACGCTCACGGCGCGGGGGGACGTGCAATTGTCACGGAACAACCGCCTTTCGGCGCGCTACAACTACTACTACGACCGCGAGTCTCCGCTCGGCGGCGGTCTCTCGTCGGTCGATGTCGCATCGCGGTTCGACGAGAACCCCTACTCCTACACGGTGCAGTTCGTCTCGGTGATCGGCTCGCATCTCGTGAACGAGAGCCGGTTTCTCTATGCGATCCGCGGGATCAGCAACGGCGTGTCCGCCAGCCCCGATGCGCCGAACATCAATATCAGCGGCGTCGGCAGCTTCAACGGCAACGCGAACGGCAACCGCATCACGAAGGAAAAAGGGATCCACATCATCAACAACCTGTCGATCACGAAGGGGCGGCATCTGGTGAAGGTAGGCATCGACTTGCTGCCCGTCTCGTTCCGGGAGCGGACGACGAACATCAACGGCCAGTTCACGTTCGGGGGCCTGTCCGCCGTGGCGGGCGGCCGCGCCGCCGTCACACCGCTCGACCAGTTTCTCCTGACGGAAGCGCGACAGATCGATCCCGCCACCGGACAGCCTTTCGGTTATTCGCGGTTCACACAGTCGGTCGGCGCTGAGTTCTTCGAAGCGGCGACGTTCAATCAGGGCTACTTCGTGCAGGACGACATCCGGATGACGAACACGCTCAAATTGAATCTCGGCCTGCGCTACGAGCGCTTCACGCGTCCGGATTCGAATTTCAATCCAGCACTGCCCGCGACCGAGTCATTTCCGTCCGACAGCAACAACTGGGCGCCGCGCATCGCATTCGCCTGGGATCCGTTCGAGCAGGGCCGCACCGTCCTGCGCGGCGGCTACGGGGTCTACTACAACGTCGTGGTTGCTCAGACCTACAATACCTTCCTCCGTAGCAACGGACTCGACGTCATCAATCTCAATGTGACACCCACGACCCCGGGAGCGCCGGCATTCAGCCGGACGCGCGTCGACCCTCCGCGGGGCGTCACCGTCGTCTCCGATGTGCGCGTGATGGATCCCGACTTCGAGGATGTTCAAGTCCACAACTGGTTCGCGACAGGCGAGCACGAATTATTCAAAGACTACTCGCTGGCGGTGACCTATCAAGGGACGCGCGGTACCAAGCTGCCGATCTCCCTGAATACCAATCTCGCGCAGGCCGGGACGCTGCCTGACGGGCGCCGGCGCTGGACCACCGCCGGCAGGCCGGACCCGCGGTTCGGAAACATCTTCGTCGCCACCTCTGTCGGCGAGCAGCAATATCACGGACTGGTCACGACCCTGACGAAACGGTTTTCCGGCGGCTATTCCCTTCAGGCCGCTCATCACCTGTCGAAAACGACCGGGACCGCATTTACCAATGACTTCATCGGATTCGGTATCTTCACCACGCCGTCCGATCCACTGAACGTCGACGTCGATCGTGGGCGCGGGGACTTTGATATGAAGCATCGGTTCACCATCACGGCCAACGCCGAGCCGAGGTTTGGCGGCCTGTCCGGAATGGCGGCGACGCTGCTGAACGGCTGGCAGGCCTCCACGCGTCTGATCGCGTCGAGTGGGTACGCCTTCGACGCCAGAACGGGGCAGGACACCAATGGCGACACCGTCTTCAACGACCGTCCAGCCGGTATCCCGTACAACGCCTTCACGCTCCCGAGCTACCTCACGCTCGATTTGAGGTTGTCGCGCAACATTGCAGTGACCACCCGCACGAAGGTCGAGCTCATCGCCGAGGGGTTCAACCTGACCAATCGTCTGAACCCCACGAACGTGAACAGCAACTACGGCCCCGGGACATCGCCAAGCGCCACATTCAATCAGACCACCGCCGCGGAGACTCCACGTCAGTTTCAGCTCGCCGCGCGTTTCTCGTTCTAAGTCGTTCGGATCCGTCGTGACGGGGCTCGGGATCGGGTCGTCCGCAGCATAGCCATGGGGCTGTGC
>JACDBQ010000767.1 GCA_013694845.1 Acidobacteriota bacterium | reverse complement strand
CGGCGGCCCACGGCTACTTCGAATGTTCAACAACTTTGGAGAAATACACCCGCGCCTCGCTCTTTGCCGAAACGGGCAAGCAAACGCCTGTGTTCGTGCGCTTTTCGACCGTGCTCGGCGAGCGCGGTTCGACCGACACCGCCCGCGACGTGCGGGGCTTCGCGGTCAAGTTCTACACCGATGAAGGCAACTGGGACCTGGTTGGCAACAACATTCCCATCTTTTTCGTCCAGGACGCGATGAAGTTCCCGGACCTGGTGCACGCCGCCAAGCCGGAGCCGCACTTCGCCATGCCGCAGGCCGGCAGCGCCCACGACACATTCTGGGACTTCGCCTCCCTGATGCCCGAGATCACGGCGATGCTGATGTGGGCGATGTCGGATCGCGCCATCCCACGAAGCTACCGGACGATGCAGGGCTTCGGCGTGCACACCTATCGACTGGTCAATGCCGCAGGGGAGTCGCACTTCGTCAAGTTTCACTGGACGCCACGTGCCGGCACGCACTCGCTCGTATGGGACGAAGCCGTGAAGATCTCTGGCGCGGATTCGGACTTTCATCGTCGCGACCTGTGGGAGGCGATCGAAGCCGGCGCGTACCCGGAGTACGAGCTCGGGATGCAGATCTTCACCGAGGAGCAGGCCGAGGCGTTCACCTTCGACGTGCTCGACGCCACGAAGATCGTCCCCGAGGAGCTGGTGCCGGTCGTGCCCGTCGGGAAACTGGTCCTGAACCGGAACCCCGACAACTTTTTCGCGGAGACCGAACAGGTTGCCTTCTGCGTGGCCCATGTTGTGCCGGGCGTCGATTTCTCGAACGACCCGCTCCTTGCCGGCCGCATTCATTCGTACGTCGATACCCAGATCTCGCGCCTGGGCGGACCGAACTTTCACGAGATTCCGATCAACGCGCCGATCGCGCCGGTGCACAACAACCAGAGGGACGGCATGCACCGCCAGGCCATCAACCGCGGGCGGGTCTCATACGAACCAAACTCACTTGGGGGCGGCTGCCCATTCCAGGCGGGCGCCGCGGGGTTCGTTTCTTTCGCCGAGCCACGCGAATCCGGGGATCACAAGGTCCGCGGTCATGCCGAGCGATTCGCCGACCACTACACCCAGGCCATTCTCTTCTGGAACAGTCAGACCGATGTGGAGAAGCAGCACATCATCAATGCGTTCCGGTTCGAGTTGTCGCGGGTTCAGACCCCGGCGGTGCGCGAGCGGATGGTGTCGGGCTTGATGAACGTCGCGCCTGAGCTGGCCGAAGCGGTCGCGACCGGACTGGGCATGCGCGAGCTGCCAACCCCCATGCCGAAAGCACTGGCCCGAGACATCACCCCGGAAGTGCGCGCCTCCCCGTCGCTGTCGCTGTTCGCCAGACCTGGTGACGGCAGTATCCGCACGCGTCGAGTCGCCATCCTGGTCGCTGACGGCTGTGACGGAGCGCCGCTGGCGGCGCTGGTCAATCGCCTGACCGCCGAAGGGGCCGTGCCACGATTCGTATCGACTCGACTCGGTTCGGTCACGACGGCGAACGGCGATGCCATCGAGGTCGACGTCAGCATGGAAGCCGCGCCATCCGTCTTGTATGACGCCGTGGTTCTGCCCGCAGGCAAGGACGCGGTTCGGGCCCTTCGCAACGACGGCCGTACCCTGGAGTTCGTGAAGGATCAATATCGCCATTGCAAGCCACTGCTCGCCATCGGGGAAGGGGCGGACCTCCTGCAGGCGTGTGGCGTTCCGCTGACGCTGCCGAACGGCGATCCCGATCCGGGCCTGGTCGTGACGCCGGCAGACGGCCGCGGCTACGTCGACGCCTTCGTCCAGGCGATCGCGAAGCACCGTCATTTCGAACGCGAAACCGATCCACCCCGCGTGTAACGGAGCGCGTCTCGGGTAGAATCCCCGGCCAGTGCCACCGTCGAAGGTCAACGGTCCGATTCAGCAGAAGTTCGCCGCCGCGCTCGACGCGCTGGTCGAACAGGTGAAAGGGGACCGTTCCATCCTCGCGGCCCTTGTCTGCGCCAGCCTCTCGCACGATACGGTCTGGGCAAAATCAGACATCGACCTGGTCCTCGTCACGGTCGATGACCGGAAAGTCCGCGTTCGACCGTTGGCACGATGACCGACATCGCCAGCTACCTGAATCTTCTCTACGCCACGATCGGCCAGCCGCACTGCCCTCGAACGGGGGAGCCCACCCCGAGTCGAACGTCGAGCCAGGTGCTCGAGGCGATTCTCTCGCTTGCGGAAGGGACCGAGCTCGAGCTCCGGGCGCCGATCTTCAAGGTGTACGGCGAAGAGCTGGACGTCGTGCTCACGGACGTGCGCAAGACGGGCTGCCGGTGGTTGATCGTCAACGGCAAACCGATCGACATCGCGGCGGAGATCGAGCTCGACGAAGCGGCGGTCCAGACCATGGACGCGGTCGTGGACCGCTTGGTCGTCAGCCGCAAGCACGAGAAGGCGGTCAAGGCCGGTATCGCCAGCACATTGCTCGTCGGCGACGGACTGATGCGGCCGCACATCGTCAAGGGAGCGAGCAAGGCCCAAGCCGCGCGGTTTTACGACGGCCTTTGCAGCGCGACGCACCACTTCGTCTACGGGGACATCGCCCGAGTATTTCATGTTCAACAATCCCGAGAGCGCGTGCCGGACGTGTGGCGGGCTCGGGGTCGACAAGCTCACGCATCCGGAGCTGCTGGTCCCCGACCCGCACCGCAGCATCCTCGGCGGCTGTTTCGTCAGGGAAGCGTTCAAGTACAACCCGGACACGTGGGACGGCAGGATGAAGTTCAGCCTGTTCGAGGCGCTCGACTTTCCGCTCGATTCGCCGTGGAAGGATCTTCGGGACGATGCGCGCAACGCCATTCTCTATGGCATCGACCAGAAGAAGATCCCGATGCTCACGCCACCCGACGCGAAGGTCAGGCGCGACGAGCACGACAGCAGGGAGGTTGGCTTTCACGGGATCGCGCGTCGAATCGAACGCCACTACCGCCGGTATCGCCAGCGGGGGGAAGCGAATTCCAGGATGGAGGAGTGGCTCGACAAGGTGATGGTCGAGCGGACCTGCCCCGACTGCAACGGCGCACGCCCTGCGCGCGACCAGGCTGCTCTTCACGGTGGCCGAAAAAACGATTTACGACCTTGGACAGCTTCACTTCGATGAGCTGCACGCCTTCCTCGGCGCCGTCAAGCCGACCGGCCGTGGCGCCGACGCCGGTCGGCAGGTGCTCAAGGAGATACGCAGCCGTCTCGAGCTGCTGCTCGGCATCGGGTTGGACTATCAGCTTCAATCGTCAGCCGCGACCCTGTCGGGCGGGGAATCTCAGCGGATCCGCCTGTCGACACAGATCGGATCCGGTCTCATGGGCATGCTCTACGTCCTCGACGAGCCGAGCATCGGCCTCCCTCCGAAGGACAACGTGAAGATGATCGCGACGCTCGAGAGCCTGCGCGACATCGGCAATACGGTCATCGTGGTCGAGCACGACGAGGACACCATCCGCGCAGCCGATCACATCGTCGAGATGGGGCCGGGGCCGGGCGTGCATGGCTGGACGGTGGTCGTACAGGGAGTCATCGCCGACCTGCTGAAGTGCAAGGTATCCCCGACGGGGCAGTTCTTCTCTGGGAAGCGCTCGATCGTCAGGCCGGTCCGGAGACGTGCAGGGAACGGCAACGCGCTGGTCGTTCGAGGTGCGCGCGAGAACAGCCTGAAGTCGATCGACGTGAGCGTTCCGCTCGGCATGCTGGTCGCGATCACCGGTGCTTCAGGCTCGGGCAAGAGCACGCTGGTGAACGAGATCCTTCACAAGGTGCTCTGGAAGAAGCTGGTCGATACCCGGACGCTGCCCGGCGCGCACGATCGGTCGACGGTCTCGAACACGTGCACAAGGTCGTCAACATCGATCAGTCCCCGATCGGCCGTAACAGCCGCTCGAATCCGGCCACCTACGCGGGCTTCTACGACAGTATCCGCGAGCTGTTCACCCAGTCACCCTTGTCAGTCGACCGTGACTACAAGCCGGGGCGATTCAGCTTCAACGTCAAGGGAGGCCGCTGCGAGGAGTGCCAGGGCGAAGGGGTGATCACCACCCAGCTCTACTTCATGCCCGACGTGGAAGTGACGTGCGGCGCGTGCAAAGGTGCCCGGTTCAACGCCGAGACACTCAAGGTCACGCTGCGCGGCAAAACGATCGCCGATGTGCTGAACATGTCGTTGAGGAGGGTGTTGCGTTTTTCACCAGCGAACCGGCGGTGCGCAGGAAGATCGAGGTGCTTGCCGACCTGGGGCTCGGCTATCTCACACTCGGCCAGTCGGCTACGACCCTGTCGGGTGGCGAGGCACAGCGGATCAAGATTGCGACCGAACTGAGCACGCTCCAGCGTTCGAAGCACACGGTTTA
>JACDBQ010000737.1 GCA_013694845.1 Acidobacteriota bacterium | reverse complement strand
GCCCAGCCAGGATGCGGTGATGCTGTTGTTGTTCGGGTTGTTGCGCAGCGGCCAGATTAAGCTGCGTGCACTCGTGGGATATCACGACATGGGCAAGGTGACGGAGCGACCGGCGGCGTAATCACGAGCCGGATCGATGCGAATCTACTTTTCCACCACTTGACAGACACCACCTGCGCAGCTTCGGCAGGGCCTTGATCTCCACTAGAACAGCTCCGCCGACGATCAGGTCGATCCTCTGACCGGGAATCGACCAGCTCTTGTATCTCACCAGAATCTGCTTTTCGGTCTCGAAGGCCACGCCCCGGGCGTCCAGTTCCAGGCAGAACGCTCGCTGATAGATCACCTCCTTGAACCCGGGACCCAGGAAGCGGTGAACATGGATGCCGCAATTGATGCAAGTCGACGCGATTCTCTCCACATCCGCGGGGATGGGCGCATGACAAGTCATCGTGGTGAGCTCCCTTGATGCGCCTCGTGCCCTTTGTGCTCACCGTGTTCTACCAGCCGTCGGCCCGTCCGCCAGCCTCGCAGGTCGACTCTTCTGCCATCCGTCTCCACGAACACCGCACCGTCGGTCGCGGTGTTGAACATTTCCACCCCTCGCCTCGCAAAGCGCTCCACCACGACGGCGGCGGGGTGACCGAAGCGGTTGTTCTGGCCGGCGCTGAAGATCACGGCTTGCGGCGTCGTGGCATCAATGAACGCGTCGCCGCTGGAGGTCGCGCTGCCGTGGTGGGCGGCTTTCAGGATCACCAGCGGCGCCAGATCGAGATGAGGAATCAGCGCGACCTCGGTTTCCCGTCCAATATCCCCTGGCAGGAGGATCGACACCCTCCCGTAGCGGAGCTCGAGAACCACCGAGTCGTCATTCCGCACACGCTGACGCTCCCAGTCAGGTTGCGGCGGGTGATGCACTCGCACCTCTACGCCGCCGGCGCGCTCGACGTCCGTGGGACGAACCGTCCGCCAAACGGTACGGCGCTCTTCCGCAAGCGATACCAGCGCCGCGAGACCCCTGTGCGGCGGTACGGGGATCCCCTCCCACACACTCGCGACCGCCAGACGCCGCAACACCGCCGCCGCGCCATCCACGTGGTCAGGATCGCCATGTGTGAGCACCAGCGCATGCAGCTCGCGGACACCCAGCGCGCGCAGCGCCGGCACCACGACGCGGGTGCCGATATCGAAGGCGGTACCCGCCAGACCCCCGGCGTCGACGAGAATCGCCCGGCCATCGGGCAGGAGCGCGGCCGTTGCGTCCCCCTGGCCGACGTCGAGGACGACGACACGCAACACGCCAGCAGGCGGACGTGGAACGATCCCGCGCGTGGCAATGCCAGGCCCCGCCACCAACACGAGGCCGGACCCCAGCAGAACACCGGACAAAAGGCGCTTGTACCGGTTCACGACCAGCAGCGCGAGGCATGCAAGGTAGTAAGTGACGCACAGCCACACCGCCGGCGGTGGGACATCGCGCGCCAGCCAGGGCACGACATCGACCAGCCGCGCAGACTCGACCAGCGCCCAGACGCTCTGGTGAACGAGCCATCCGAACCGGTCTGCCCCCGGAGTCCACACCGTTGCGGCTGCGAGCAGCGCCATCGAGCCGCATTGAATCGCCGTCATCAGCGGGATCGCCGCAAAGTTGAGCAGCAGGCCCGCGAAGGTCACCCTGGAGAACAGAGATGCGCTGACCGGTAACAGCGCGATCTCAGCGCAGAGCGTCGCCACAGCGACACCGGACGCGGCCGTCAACACCCCTCTGAGTGCTCTGCGGCCGGAGCTGCCGCGGCCGTGTGATACCAGGCTGACGATCCGCGGTACACCCAGGACGATGCCGGCGGTCGCGCCAAACGACAGCAGAAAGCCCCCATCGACCGTCGTCACGGGCCACAGAGCCACCGCGATGGTGGCGGCTACCGCCACGACGTTCAGCGGAGATCCGCGATGGTCCAGGATCATCGCCACGAGAAAGATCACCGCGGCCGTGATCGCACGCTCGACCGATGGTGTGCCGCCGGCAATCTCTCCGTAAAAGACGAGGATGGCGATGGAGGTGGCGGCCGCCGTCCGGTGAGGCATTCGCAGCGCGCGGGAACCGAAGATGAGGACGGCGGTGAGGATCGCGATGTTCCCGCCCGAGATGGCGATCACGTGATACGTTCCGGCGTCCTGGAGACGGCGTTCGTCCTCGTCGGACAGACCCGAGCGATCACCAATCAGGATCGCGGTCGCCACCGCCGCCGACCGCGGGTCCAGGCGGCCGACGTGGCGCGCGATCGTACGCCTGGTCCACGCGCGTACCGATGCCGCCCGTTGGCTCAGCCATCCGGCCGGCGCGGTTACTTCGACCAGGCCGGCACTCTTGATCGACCCGGTCAGGATCACTCGTCGCAACGCGAGCGCCCGGCGGTCGTCTGCGACTCCTGGGTTGCTGAAGGTGGCCGGGCGCCTGAGCAGCGCCGGTGCGCGCACGATCCGGCCAGCGCGCCACATCGTCAGATGAATTCCTGACTGCGCACCACTGACTACGAGCCGCACACCGCCTTGCCGCGCCTCGGGCGGGGCGGGCGCCCGCTGGACCCTGCTGACGTCCACGATCAGCACGGCCCCGTAGGGCAGCAGGACCGCATCGTCCCGCAACACACCCTCGAGCAGGACTGGATCCGACGCTTCGCCAGCGGTGGCATCGAACCACTGCAGCAGCGACGGGGCGAGCAGTGCACGGGTGGTGGACGCCCCGCTCGAGTAGCCGCCCAGCGCCGCTCCGGCCGCAACCGCGACGACCAGTCCGAGCGGCTGTTCGTCGGCGAGGAAGGCCATGGCCGCGAGCAGGCAGAGGACCGCGGCGCACGCGGAGGCCTCGATCAGCCGATGAGGCGCGGAGTCGATCAGCAGAACGCCGGCCCAGGCGCCGGCTAGCAGCGGGACGGCAACGACGGTGGCAGGCACACGCATGGGCGTGCCCCTGCAAAAGTGTGGAGGACTCTGGGAACCGCCTTATTCTTGCGGTTCTGGGAGCTCCTGCCCGATGGGAGCGCGTGACCGCGCGGAAACGAGAACGGACCTAGGTCTTCCCCGTGGCAGTTTCTGCGTGGTACTCCTGCAGGGCCCGGACGGTCAGGCTCTCGGTGTGGAGCGCCTTGATGGCGTTCACCGTGGCGCCGGCCCCGGTCAGCGTCGTGATCGAGGGGACACCGTGCATCATCGCAATCCGACGGACCGTCCGGTCGTCGAAGAACGACTCCCGGCCGAGCGGCGTGTTGATGACCAGCTGGATCTTGTTGTTGAGGATCTCGTCGCCGACGTGCGGCCGCCCTTCGTTCACCTTGAATACGATCTCCGCCTCGATACCGTGGGCCCGCAGATAGTTTGCGGTGCCACGGGTCGCCACGATCGAAAACCCGATGTCGCGAAGGTCGCGGGCGATCTGGACGACGGCCGGCTTGTCGTGATTGTTCACGCTGATGAAGGCGGTCCCGCCGCGGGGCAGGTCGAGCCCGGCGCCGATTGCCGCCTTGGCGAACGCGTTGCCGAACGTCGACGCTCCCCCCATGACCTCCCCGGTCGACTTCATCTCGGGCCCGAGGATCGTATCGACTCCGGGAAACCGCACGAACGGGAACACCGGTGACTTCACGAAGAACCCCGACACCTCGAGATCCTCGGTGAGCCCGAGCTGCGCGAGCGTGCGCCCGATCATCACGCGGGCCGCCACCTTCGCCAGCGGCACCCCGGTGGCCTTTGACAGGTACGGCACCGTTCGAGACGCACGCGGATTGACTTCCAGAACATAGACGGTGTCGTCCCGGATCGCGAATTGCGCGTTCATTAGGCCGATCACCTTCAGTGCGCGGGCGATGCGCCGGGTGTAGTCACGAATCAACTCGACGTGCTTGTCGACCACTTTGAAGGGAGGCACGACGCAGGAGCTGTCGCCGGAATGAATGCCGGCTTCTTCGATGTGCTCCATGATGCCGCCGATGACGACGGCGCCGGTGGCGTCGGCGATCGCGTCGACGTCGAGCTCCACGGCGTCCTCGAGGAACTTATCGATCAGGATCGGATGTCCCGGCGAAGCGGTCACGGCGTGCGTCATGTACTGGTCCAGCGCCGCCATGTCGTAGACGATCGCCATCGCGCGCCCGCCGAGCACGTACGACGGGCGAACCACGAGCGGGAACCCGATCGAGGCGGCGACCTCCCGTGCGTCGTCGAGCGAAGTGGCCGTGCCGCTGGGCGCCTGCGGGATGCCAAGGTCCCACAGCAGCTTGGCGAACCGCTCGCGGTCTTCCGCCAGGTCGATGGAATCGGGGGACGTGCCGATGATCCGGTAGCCGGCCGCCTGCAGCGAGAGTGACAGCTTCAGCGGTGTCTGCCCGCCGTACTGCACGACGAGCGCAACGTCGCCGCCACCTTCCTGCTCCCGCGAGATGATCGCCGACACATCCTCGAACGTCAACGGCTCGAAGTAGAGCCGATCGACGGTGTCGTAGTCGGTCGACACCGTCTCGGGGTTGCAATTGACCATCACGGTCTCGAATCCCTCGTCCCGGAGCGCGAACGCCGCATGACAGCAGCAGTAATCGAATTCGATGCCCTGCCCGATGCGATTCGGGCCGCTGCCGAGGATGACGACTTTCGATCTCGGCGTCGGGTCCGCCTCGCACTCGCGCTCGTAGGTCCCGTACATGTAGGGGGTGAAGGACTCGAACTCCGCCGCGCAGGTGTCGATCCGCTTGTAGACGGGCTTGATGCCGAGCTCCAGCCGCGCGCTGCGAACGGCGCCTTCGTCCGCGCCCAGCACGTTGGCGAGCTCGCGATCCGCGATGCCGGCGCGCTTGAGCGCGCGAAACATGTCGGGGGCCATGCCGCGCAGACCGACCACCGCCGCCGAGCGCTGCAGCTCGACGATCTGCGAGAACTGGACGAGGAACCACGGGTCGATCTTCGTGGCCTGGTGAAGCTCGTCGACGGTCCAGCCGCGGTCCAGCGCGCGAAACACCGCCCACATCCGCCGGTCGGTGGGCACGCTCAACTCGCGCTGCAACGCCCCCTGCTCCTCCTCGTTCGTGAGCCCGTCGCGTCCACCGGTCGACGGCTGGGCGAAGAGGAGCCCGGCGCTCCCGAGCTCCAGCGACCGGAACGCCTTCATGAAGGCTTCCTTGAAGGTGCGGCCAATCGCCATCGCCTCGCCCACCGACTTCATCTGCGTGGTCAGGGTGGCGTCGGCGGTCGGGAACTTCTCGAAGGCCCAGCGCGGGATCTTGACGACCACGTAGTCGATGGTCGGCTCGAATGAGGCCGGGGTGACACGCGTGATGTCGTTGGGAATTTCGTCGAGCGTGTAGCCAAGGGCCAGCTTGGCGGCGATCTTGGCAATCGGGAAGCCGGTGGCCTTGGACGCCAGCGCCGAACTGCGCGAGACGCGCGGGTTCATCTCGATGACGATGTAGTCGCCGTTGGCGGGGTTGACGGCGAACTGGATGTTGCTGCCGCCGGTCTCGACGTTGACGCGCCGGATGATGCGGCGTGCGGCATCACGCAGGCGGTGGTACTCGCGGTCGGTCAGGGTGAGCGACGGCGCCACGGTGATGCTGTCGCCGGTGTGCACGCC
>JACDBQ010000731.1 GCA_013694845.1 Acidobacteriota bacterium | reverse complement strand
CGCTCGGCCAGCTTCTGGAGCTCTCTCGCCTCGGGCCCCTGCAGCTGAAGCTGGATCTGCTTCTGGCCGTCCCCGAAGCCGGTGGAGATCGAGGCAATGACCCCGGCGAGCGATCCGAGCTCACGGCGAAGCTCCGCACTGACCGCCGACTGGTGACGCTCGCGCTCGTGCTTCGGGGTGAGCTTGACGAAGACGGTTCCTTCGTCGACGGCGTCGCTGCGGCCGCCGATGGTCGTGTAGGTGTAGGCGACCTCCGGCTTCTCGCGCGCGAGGCGCGCCACTTCCTGCGCTTTGAGCCTCGTATAGGCGAGGTTGGACCCTGGCGGCGTCTCCAGGGTGATGTTGAACTCGGAGTCATCGGTGACCGGGAAGAAGCTGCCGCCAATGAAGCCAAGGGCCGGCAGCGCCAGGGCCCCGACAAACGCTGCCAGCGCCAGCGCCACCATGGCCCAGCGATGATCGAGCGCCCAGGCGATTACCCCCTTGTACCGCTCGGCCTGCCGATCGAACCAGGTGTTGAACCGGGCGAGGACGCGCGAGATCCACGGCCGCTCCTCCACGCGGTACGGGGGATCGGGCCAGTACGCCGACAGCATCGGATCCAGCGAGAACGACACGAAGAGCGATACCAGGACCGAGCACGCGAGGGTCAGCGCGAACGGAGCGAACCACTGCTCGGCGATCCCGCCCATGAACGCGATCGGTACGAATACCACCACGATCGAGGTGGTCGTAGCGGCGACCGCGAGGCCGATCTCATCGGTCCCTTCGAACGCCGCGGTGTAGTGGTCCTTCCCCATCTCGACGTGCCGGACGATATTCTCGCGCACCACGATCGCGTCATCTATCAGGATGCCGATCGCGAGCGACAGCCCGAGCAGCGACATCGTGTTCAGCGTGAAGCCGAAGGCCCACACCGCGACGAACGAGGCGAGCACCGACACCGGCAGCGCCAGCCCCGTGATGACGGTGGACCGCCACGAGTTCAGGAAGAGAAAGACGACGAGCACCGTCAATGCCGCACCTTCGACGAGCCCGGACTGCACATTGTCGACCGAGTTCTCCACCCGCGTGCCCGCGTCGCGCACGATCCGCAGCGTCACCCCGGCCGGCAGCCGGCGCTGGATCTCTTCCACCCGACTGCGGATATCGTCGGCGACAGCCGTGGTGCTGAATCCCTTCGACTTGACGATGTCGATGCCGACCGCCTGGTCGCCGTTGTAAAAGGCGGCGGATCTCGGTTCTTCCGCGCCATCCTTCACCTCGGCGACGTCACCGAGCCGAACGACCCGGCCCCGCGCCTCGGCGACGACCAGCTGCTTGAAGTCAGTGGGCGTGTCGAGGCGGCCGCGAAGCCGGATCGTGCGCTCGTCGAGATCGCCGGTCAGGCGTCCAACCGGCGCCGCGAGATTCTGCGATTGCAGCGCCTGCACGACCTGCGAAACACTGACACCCGCCGCCTGAAGCGCCTGCGGGCGGAGCTCCACCGTCAGTTCCCGCTCCACGCCGCCGACGACATTCACCTCCGCGATGCCGGCCAGGCCGCGTAATTCACGGGTCATCTCGGGATCGACAATCCGCGTGAGCTCCGGACCGGAGAGCGCCTGAGACGAGAGCGTGAGGGAAACGATCGGCAGGTCCGCCGGATCGAACCGCGTCAGGATCGGCTCCTCCATCTCGACGGGCAGCTCGTTCCGTATCGACGAGATCTCGTCCCGGATCTCCTGGGTCGCCTGCTGCAGGTCCTTCTCGAAGACGAACTGCACGATGATGTTGCCGAAGCTGTCGAGCGAGTTCGAGGTGATCTTGTCGACGCCGCTGATCCCCGAGATCACCTCTTCGATCTGATCGACCACTTCACGTTCGACGACGTCCGGCGAAGCGCCCGGGTACGGCACGGCAATCGCGACGATCGGCGGCTGCACGTCGGGAAATTCGTCGGTGTCGAGCTGGAGCAGCGCGGCAATGCCGAAGACCACCAGCGCCAGCATGGTGACGATGGTGATGACCGGCCGCTTGATGGCCAGATCCGAGATGAACATCGCTACTTCGCCCCCCCGACAGCGACCGGTGTGCCAGGCGTGATGCCCTGTGCCGCGCCGCGCAGCAGGATGTCACCCTGGTTCACGCCCGACACGATCTGGACCCGTTCCGTACGAGGGTCGCGCAGCCCCAGCGTAACGCTGACCTTTTCGGTTTTGCCGCCCGCGATCCGCATCACCCACGGG
>JACDBQ010000707.1 GCA_013694845.1 Acidobacteriota bacterium | reverse complement strand
CTTCCAGACGTTCGCGAAGCGGCGGCAGATGCAGCTGGATGACATTCAGGCGGTAGTAGAGATCATCCCGGAAGGTCTTCGCGGCGACCGCCTCGACCAGGTTGCGGTTGGTTGCGGCGATCACGCGGACGTTCACACGGGCCTCGGTCCGTTCAGACCCAACGCGCTGGATCTCGCCGGTTTCAAGAAACCTGAGGAGCAGTCCCTGCATTCTGGGCGTGGTCTCGCCGACCTCGTCCATGAAGATGGTCCCTCGGTGCGCCTGTTCCAGCACCCCGGTGCGATCTCGGAACGCGCCGGTGAAACTGCCGCGGACGTGGCCGAAGAGCTCGGTTTCGAGAAGCGATTCCGTGAGAGCCGCACAGTTGACGGTTACCATCGGATACCGCTGCCGTTGACTGCCGGCGTGAATCAGACGTGCGGCGATTTCCTTGCCGACGCCGCTCTCCCCCGTGATCAGGACCTTGGCATCACAGCGCGAGGCATAGTCGACCTCCTCGCTGACCGCCTTCATGGCAGGTCCAGTTCCAATCAGCTTGATGACTTCGTTTGCGGGTGCCATGGTTCGTTGACAGGAAGACATTATGCATCGTGGAGGCAGACAGTCAAAGTCAGCAAGTCATTCTTCGACCCTTTTGGACACGGTTGTCTCCTTCTGACAGACTACCTCCCGCCGACTCGGGTCCTTGTCCTGATCAGTGGTGGGCCAAACCCAGCCCCCGTCTTGCGTTTCCTTAGGCTCTCTCGAGCAGAACATTGTCCGCGTCGAGTCGGATTACTTTAAATACACGGACGAGCCCAAAAAAAGTTGGTATTCCCGCGAACATCGAGCAAAAAGACGAATTTACGCCAAGGGAACGTCGATTGCACCGCCGGTCTCCATGGACATTCGCTTCATTTCATCGCTTACGGCAGACGATGAAAACGCCTTCGCCCCCGCGCTGCTGAAAGCAGTCGCGACCATCCTCGATCAGTTTCCGATCGCCTACACGGTGCGGATCGAAACGACGGGCGCGCAGGTCTTCCAGCAAACACATCACTCGTTCGAATCTCCGATCGCATCGCTGCCTCGTGTCGATACGGCCAAGGCGCGCGTCGGCAGCGTCGTCTAGCCGCTGCGACCGGTCCTGCCCCGCGCTGACACTTCATAAAACGTCGAGGCCGAGTAAACCGAACATCCGTGCGGCCTGCCGGCCCGGCCTCACAGCTGCGTTTCCCCCGCCCCGTTCCCGGCAAGTGACAGATCCATCCGCCTCAACCCTTAGCCGTCCTGTTCCTCATTCGTAGCGATCCCTCCACATCCCTGCCGAATGACAATTTCGGTATGCGCCCTTCAAAAAGGAAAGTCCCCACGCGCCAGGACGGCCCCTCACCTTTGAGGCCGACCGGCGGCAGTCTGCCAAAAACCCTAATAAATCCAGCCTAATTGCGAGCAAACGGACGTCCAGGGCGTCCGGTTCGGAGCTTGCCCAGTGATAGGGCAAACACGCTCGCCATCGAGTCGACCCAACGAGAAATGCCCAGCGAAGGCGGAGCCTTGTGTCGCTCGAGAATCCGACACCTGCCGTGAAGTTCAGTCAAGGAGAAGTCCGTGAAAATGCCACCAGCCGTACGCCCTGAGTCCGCCTGCACTTTGTTCGGCTGGCTGACGCGCGCCCGCACATTGCCCCTTGTCATTCTCCCTTTGCTGCTCATGTCACTTCCCTCTCCGCGCGTGGTCGCCGAGACGGATATCCCTGCAAATCCGACTGGCAGCGCGCTTTCGGCGGAGCAGGTTCAGGCAAGCGAAGGTCTCGTTGCCCATTGGCCTCTGGACGAAGGGGCCGGCACGACAACATTTGATGCCGCGGGTACTTACGCAGGCACCCTGATGAATGGCGCTGTGTGGGCGAGCGGTCGGCTGGGTGCAGCTGTGCGACTCGACGGCACCGCCGCTTACGTTGCGCCCCCGGCGCTCGATGTATACGGCAGTAGTTTGACCCTGGCGGCGTGGGTGAAAGTTGTGAAGTACCCGGGGTCGGTGGAGCAGCGGATCATCTCCAAAGCGACGGGAACCTCCGAACAAGCGCACTACTGGATGTTGAGCCAGGTCAGGAGCGGCGGCAGAAACCTTCTCCAGTTCCGGCTCAAGACGAGCGGCAGCACCACAACGCTGGTTGCCTCAG
>JACDBQ010000821.1 GCA_013694845.1 Acidobacteriota bacterium | reverse complement strand
TTCTTTGTTCTGAATTCTGCGTTTCCATGTCCCACCGGTCAACGATCCCGATCACGGTGGCGTCGGCGGGCGGTTCGCCAGGATAAAAGGGAAACGCCGCTTCCCTGCCCCGAACGAAGAAAACGTTTTCGCCGACGCCGGCGCCCACCGAGTCGAGCGCCACGACCGTGCGGCCGGCGTCGTCTCCGGACGCGGCGATCGGCTGCAGGATCAGGAGCCTGATGCCGGTGAGGTTCGCGTCTTTTATTGTTGCGACGACGTCGCCGATGACCCGCGCGAGCTGCACGTGACCTTACTTTCCGTCGCGAACCTGGATCGTGTCGACGATGCCGACGATCGCGGCATCTACCGGACAGTCTTTCAAACCCGACGCCATCCGGGCCGAGCTGCCGCTGACGATCAGCACGGTCTCGCCGAACCCGGCGTCGACGGTATCGACCGCGACCAGGTAGCTACCCTCGACCTTCCCGTGGGGATCGACCGGACGGGCGATCATCAGCTTGTTGCTCACGAGCCGATCGTCCTTCCGGGTCGCGACGACGGTCCCCACGATCCTGGCCAGGATCATTTCGGGTTGCTGCTCGCCTTGCCAATGGGGAGCGCGTCCTCGAGATTCGAGTGGGGACGCGGGATCACGTGCACCGAGACGAGCTCGCCCACGCGCCGCGCGGCGGCGGCCCCGGCGTCGGTTGCGGCCTTCACCGCGGCAACATCACCGCGGACGATCGCGGTCACGTAGCCTGCCCCGATTTTCTCCCAGCCAACCAGCGTGACCTTGGCAGCCTTAACCATGGCGTCAGCCGCTTCGATCATCGCGACCAGCCCTTTGGTCTCGACCATGCCTAATGCCTCACCCATTACCTGCCTCCTCCTAAGCTGTCAGCTCTCAGCTCTCAGCTCTCAGCTGAACACCGAGCCGGTCGCTCGGTCGCATTCTCCATCTTTCAGCTGACAGCTGAGAGCTGAGAGCTGAGAGCTACTTCAGATTCCTGACCGCATCTTCGATCAACGCCGTGAGTTCGCGGTATGTTAGCCGAATTTCTTCGTCCGCACTCACGGAACGGCCGCCGGGGACGAGGCGGCTTCCCGACGGCGGGGCGAACACCACCTGGCAGTCCGCCTGTTCGCTCCTCTCGCCTGCGACCGGGTCGGCGCAGATGGGGGCGGGGGCCGAGATCCCATACTTGCCGCGCAGCCCCTGCAGACGCAACACCTCGTCTCGCGACAGGAGCCGTTCGCCACCCAGCATCCGCGCGACGAAGCTGATATTCGCGAAGTGCTCGATCGTCTCCATCTTGTAATACGCGGAAAACAGATCGGCGCCAAGCGTCAGCGCGCCGTGGTTCGCCAGCAACATCCCGTCGTGGGCCTTGACATACTTACTGACCGCCTCCGGCAGTTCGCGGGTGGATGGCGTGGCGTATTCCGCGATCGGCACGCTGCCGAGGGTCGTCACGACTTCCGCCAGGACGGCGCGGTCCAGCGGAATGCCGGCGACCGCGAATGCGGTTGCTACGGGAGGATGCGCGTGCACGACGGCGTTGACGTCGGGCCTCTGGCGATAGACCTCGAGGTGCATCTGCATTTCTGACGACGGGTCGCGGTCACCAGCGAGCTTTTTGCCGTCGAGGTCGGTGATGCACATCGTGGCCGGATCCATGAAGCCCTTGCAGACGTTCTTCGGGGTCATCAGCAGGCGGCCGTCCTCCAGCCTGGCGCTGATGTTTCCGTCATTCGAGGCGGTGTACCCCCGGGCGTACATGCGCCGGCCAACTTCGACGATATCGGAGCGGAGCTGCGCTTCGGATGCCATCAGCCTCTGCCGGAGTAATCCAGCCGGCACTTCTCGGAACAGAAGTATCGGGTGTTGGACCCGCTGCCTGACGTCAGCGCCTTGGAAGGCACGACGAACGTGCCGCAAACCGGATCTCGCACCAGCCCGACGCTCGAGTGTGAACCGCCGGGTCGCTGGTATCCCATCCCCTCGAACACACCCTTGAGCAATCGCCAGAGCATGCGCATGGCGATATACCCGAGGATGACGAACAGAAGGATGCGGACCATCGCGTCAGTTGGACGGGCCCTGCGGTTTGGTCGCGCCGCCCCGTCCGGCGTCCGGGTGGGCCGCGCGGATCCCTTCCAGCCCCTGCTTCGCCCGGGCCGCTTCTTCGCTCCGAGGCGCGACTTCGATGACGCGTTCCCAGGCCCTGGCCGCACCGTCCAGGTCCTGCTTGCCCCAGGCGCGCACCACCCCGACATTCAGCAGCGTCTTCGAGTGGGTGGGATTGATCGCCAGCGATTTTTCGAATTGCGCCAGAGCCTTGTCCGGCTGGTTGGTGTAGTAGTAGGCGATCCCGAGATCCGTGCTCACCTCGACTGCACGGGGATCGACGTCGAGCGCAGCCGAATACCATCGGGCGGCTTCGTCAAAGCGCTCGCTGTCGAAGTACAGATTGCCCAGCTGCGCACGCGCTGCCGCGTTGCGCGGGTCACGATCCGCCTCGGTTTTCAGCTGAGCCACTCGATTTTCGTCGAGCGCCGGAGCGGCCGGCTGCGCCTGCCCTGCTGGGGCCGCTGCCTGCTGCTGCACCGGCGCCGGCGCGGCCGGGCGAGACACGCCCTGCTGGCTGCCAATGATCCAGCCACCGAGCAGCCCCAGCAACACGCCCGCAACGCCCATGACGAAGGATTCTCTGTTCACAGATTGGTAGGGCTATTGTAACGTTCGGCGGAACCAGTCGATCAACACCTGCGGGAGCTCGTATGCGTGGTCAAACATGTTCGTGCCGTGCCCGGCCCCGACGAGCGTCAGCAGTTCGCGGGTGCCGCCGCCAGCCTTCTGCAGGTCCAGCGCCGACCGTCTCGCGTACCCGTCGTCATCGCTCACGACCAGCAGCATGGGTCGTTTGCCGTACTTGCGCACGGCCGCCTCTATCCGCAGCCCACGGTAATCGAGCGAAGGGGAGAGAAGCGCGACGCTCGCCACGACCGTGTCGTCCGCCGCTTCCAGGGCCGCCAGATTCGCGCCGAGAGACGCGCCCGCGATCCCGATTCGCGACGCCTGTACGTCGGAACGCATGACGAGGAACCTGCGCGCCGCGCTGACGTCCGCCACCAGGCTGGAATAATTCGGCGTCGCACTCGCGGATCCGCTGTAGGCCGACTCGCCGTGCCCGCGCAGGTCGATCGCCAGGGCGCCGATGCCAGAAGAGGCCAGCCGGGATGCCACCCCGTCCCAGTCCCGCCGCGAGCGCTGGAGCATGTGGACGAGAATGACCGCGGGCGCCGGGCGGTAGGACGGTTCGTACCAGGTCGCCGCGATCGTGACCCCGTCATCCGTGCGGAACGAGACACGCTGCGAGCGTGCGTCGAGGACGGTCCAGGAGATCAGGACCGTGACCGCCGCCAGCCCAAGAGCGGGCGCCCGGAACCGGGCGCCCGGCGTGTGGCCGCGCATCATCTCACCGGCCGAGCAGGGCCACCATATCGCGCACGGCTCGATCCATGCCGACGAGCGAAGCGCGTGAAACGATGCTGTGGCCGATGTTCAATTCCACGATCTCGGTGATCGCCACGATCGGTATCACGTTGACGTAATTCAGTCCATGGCCGGCGAGGACCTCGAGGCCTTCGGCAGCGGCCGCACGCGCGATCTCCGCGATGCGCTTCAGCTCCTCCGCTGCGCGTGCGCCAGTGGCCTCGGCATACTGACCGGTGTTGATCTCGATCGCGTCCGCGCCGGATGCCTTGGCCGCGTGCACCTGCTCCGGCCGGGGATCCACGAACAAGCTCACCAGCACACCGGCAGAGTGCATTCGGGCGACGAATGCATGGACGGCCGCCGCGTGCGAGGGGACGTCGAGCCCCCCCTCCGTCGTCAGCTCCTGCGGGCGCTCGGGCACCAGCGTTACCTGATGAGGCGCCAGCTCGGAACCGATCCGGCCCATCTCCTCGGTCACCGCCATCTCGATATTGAGCCTGGTCGAGATCGCGTTCCGCAGCAGTTCGACGTCCCGGTCCTGGATGTGACGACGGTCGCCGCGCAGATGGACGGTGATTCCGTGGGCGCCTGCCATTTCGGCGAGCAGCGCGGCGGCGATCGGGTCCGGATCGTGGCCCTTGCGGGCCTGTCGCAGGGTTGCGATGTGATCGATGTTGACGCCCAGTCTCATGGTCTCAGCCGAGCTCCCGCTTCACCACACCCGCGAGCTCGGCGGCCCACGCGTGGATCTCCTGCTGGTCCTTCCCTTCGATCATGATGCGCAACAGCGGCTCCGTGCCCGAATATCGCACCAGCAAACGACCATGCCCGGCGAGCTTCTGCTCCACATTCGCCATAGCATCCGCTACCGCAGGCAGGGTGGAGAGGTCCTTTCGGCTGTGGACCCTGACGTTCACGAGCGTCTGGGGGTAGGCGACCAGCTCGCCGGCGAGATCGGCGAGTTCCCGTCCCGAATCCGCCATGACCCGCAGAACGTTGAGCGCCGTCGCGATGCCGTCTCCTGTGAACAGGTGGTTTGAGAAGATGATGTGACCGGACTGCTCACCCCCGATGGACAGATCGCGCTTGAGCATCTCCTCCATGACGTACTTGTCGCCGACGGACGTGCGCACCAGTTCGATCTCGCTCTCACGCAACGCCAGTTCGAGCCCGATGTTGCTCATGACCGTCGCGACGACGGCGTTCCCGTTCAACCGGCCCTGCGCCTTCATCTGCCGGGCGCACATCAGCAGCACCGCGTCGCCGTCCACGATGCGGCCGTTCGCATCGACAAAGATCGCGCGGTCGCCATCGCCGTCGAACGCAACGCCTAGCCGACAGCCCCGCTCGCGCACCGTGGTCGCCAGCAGCTGGGGATGCGTGGATCCGCAATCAAGGTTGATGTTTCGGCCGTCAGGATTGGCGCCGATGACGGTCACGTCAAAGCCCAGCTCACGAAAGAGTCGTCCTGCCACCGTGGTGGTGGCGCCATTCGCCGTGTCGATGGCGATCTTCAGGTCGCCGAGCCGGTGAGGGGCCGGCAACGCGAGCTTGACGTGCTCGATGTACGCCTCCAGCACGTCGGCCCGTTTGACCGGTTGGGACAGGTCACCCGTGACGCTCCACGACCGGTCCGCGACAATGTCTTCGACCTGCCGTTCGAGTGCCTCCGTGAATTTCTCACCCCGTCCCGAGAACACCTTGATGCCGTTGTCCTCGAAGGGATTATGAGAAGCGGAGATGACGATGCCGGCGTCGAAATCGGTCTCGCGAGCCAGGTACGCCACCGCGGGCGTCGGGGCGACGCCTCCGCTGGTGAGCTCCGCTCCCTCGGACCGGATGCCGCGCGCAAGCTCCTGCTCGATCCATCCGCCCGATTCGCGAGTGTCGCGGCCGGCGACGAAGCGCAGCGGTGTGCTTCCCGCGCCGGATACCTGGCCAAGGCCGGGGCGCATGGCCCGCACGAGAGCCGCGCCGAGCCGTGCGACAGTCTCGTGATCGAGCGGGTGCTCGCCGGCCTTGCCGCGAACACCGTCAGTTCCGAAGAGTCTGGACATGTGCTATTTGATCGTCACGCGCACGACAGTGGGCTCGGTGGCGCTGACGCCGAAGCTTTCCGTAGGGTCGAACTGGACCCGGAGATTGTACTGTCCGGGTCCGAGACCGGCAAGATCCACGAAGGCGTCGATCGTCTCGGCACGCATCGCGTCGATCGCGTCCCGGCGGCCGCGCACCGTCACGCTGGCGGTCAGGGGCTCGACCCGCGCGGTCAAGCCGGCGTTGAGGCTTCGCCAGCGGATCGGCACGCCGCGGACGAGTCGCTCCACCGGCGCCGGGAGAATCTCGATCGTGACCGCCGCGCTCTTCGGTTCGACGAGTCGCACGGCGCTGTCGGACACGCCCACGGTAACGGTGTCGTGCACGCGTTCGCGACGGCCGGCGACGGAGACCGGCTCGGTCGTCGCCGACGTCAGCTCCTTGACCCGACTTTCGGGCCCGATGACATCGACCGACGGCGGATCGGAGGCCACCTTGCCGGCGACGAAGCCCGGCGCCGGATCGCCTTCGGTCGCCGGCTCGATCGGCAGGGTCCGCCGTGCGGATTTCTCCAGCTCGAGCGCGATCGTTGCCGGCGTCAGCTGCTGCACGTCGACGCCGTAGGGCACTCGTACTTCGTCGGTCCGGAGGTGAAAAAGCCGCGAACCAGGCCGCGCCGCACCGAGATCGATCATGGCTACCACTTCCCCGGGATCGATCCGGCTCAGGAGCGTCGACGACCCGAGTACCCGGACATCGACGGTGGTTGGCGGATCCCCCAGGATCTCGAGATTCGCCGGCTTGTTGCGGAACTCGAGGGGCACCCGCAACGTCCGTTCGACGTTTTGTTCACCCGCGACGGTGAACCACAGCGCCGACGCGACGATGACCGCCATGATCTTCAGCCCGGGACTGCCGAAGGGGTGGTAAGCCATCACACGTCGTAAGAGCGGACGTCGGCAATCATGCCGCCCGAGCGCCGTTGCAGCACCAGAGACCGCAATCGTTCTCTCAACTCGTC
>JACDBQ010000655.1 GCA_013694845.1 Acidobacteriota bacterium | reverse complement strand
CCTCCATGCCCAAGGGCCTCAGGCCTCGAAGTCGTTTGACCGTCCTGAGCCGGGGAACCTGACCCGTGTTGACCCGTGTTGAACCGTGGCCCGCAACCCGGTGTTGAACCGTGACCCCAACCCCGTGTTGAGACTTGCCACGGTGTTCAACGCAGCATGCTCGCCAGATGCCGCGGTCCAACCCAGCGCACGGTTCAACAGGCGCCACGATCACCACGGTTCACCACGCGACCACGGGTCAACACGGTGCAACACGGCGGGGGGTTGTCATCGTGCCACGGTCAGCACCTGCCGCGGGTCCCACGGCTTCGGCAATACCCGCTCGCACACCTCATCCCTAGGCCTCAGACCTTCGAAGGCGTGGTCCCCGGTGTCCGCCCGGATCCCGGCGTTTGACCGTCCTGAGCCGGGGAACCTCACCCGGGTTGACCCGTGTTGACCCGTGTTGCACCGTGTTGCACCGTGGCCCAACTGCGTGTCGGCCCGGGTTGCACGTGGCCCCTCACCCGTGTTGCACCGGGGCCCCCGAGCCGTATGGAACCGTGGTGTGGCGCGAGCGCGGGTGGCTTATCCCATTGAACGGTGCGCACCCGTGACTTAGAATCCGCGCGAGTGGCCGCAAAGACGATCCTGATCTGCGATGACGACCTGGGGATGCGCGACACGCTGTCGGCAATCCTCAAACACGACTATCGCGTGCTGACCGTCTCGAGCGGCGAGGCGGCGCTGGTGCTGCTCCGCGAGGACGACATCGACCTGATCCTGCTCGACGTAAGGCTGCCCGGCATCAGTGGCTTCGACGTGCTGCGGATCGTCAAGGAAAACTACAGCCTCGTCGAGTGCATCATGATCTCGGCCATCAACGAGGTCGAAACGGCCGTCCAGGCCATGAAGCACGGCGCCTATCACTACATCACGAAGGACTTCGACTACGACGAGCTGCGATCGCTGGTGCGGAACGCGTGCGAGCGGCAGGATCTGAACCGCCAGGTGATCACCCTGAGCGCGCAAGTCGCGGAACAGGGGGAACGGGAGTTCCTGATCGGACCTAGCCGCCACATCCGCGACATCGTCGATCTCGTGCAGAAGGTGGCGAAGCTCTCGGCGACGGTGTTGATCCTGGGCGAGAGCGGCACCGGCAAGGAGCTGCTCGCGCGGCTGCTGCATCGTGAGTCGGGTAAGGGAGACGCAGCCTTCATCGCGGTCAACCTCTCGGCCATCCCGCACGAACTGGTCGAGAGCACGCTGTTCGGCCATGAGCGCGGGGCGTTCACCGGGGCGCACAAACAGCAACTCGGAAAGTTCGAGCTCGCGACCGGAGGCACCCTCTTTCTCGACGAGATCGGGGACCTGCGCTTCGATCTGCAGGCGAAGCTGCTCCGGGCGATCCAGGAGGGGGAGATCGAGCGCGTCGGCGGGTCAAAACCGATACGGACCGACTTCCGCCTCATCGTGGCCACGAATGTGGACCTCGACAAGGCCGTGAAAGAGAACCGGTTTCGCGAAGACCTTTATTACCGGATCAACGTGATCCCCATCCGGATGCCGCCGCTGCGGGACCGGATCGAAGACCTTCCGGAGCTGACGCGGCTCTTCCTCGACCGCTACCGGACCAAGTTCCGGAAGAACGTGCATGGGATGTCAGCCTCAGCGCTGAAGATTCTCTCGACCTACTGGTGGCCGGGCAACATCCGCGAGCTCGAGAACCTGATCGAACGGCTGGTGGCGGTGAGCGACAAGGAATATCTGACCGACGAGGATCTTCCCCTCGAGTATCACTTCGCAAAGCTCGACTCCGCGCCGTCAGCCCAGGGAGAAACGCTCTTTCAGGAGGCCTGCGACACCTTCGAACGCAACTTCATTCTGCGCGCGCTCGAGAAGTCCGATTGGAACGTGACGGCGACCGCCAAGTACCTCGGCCTGCCGTTGTCGACCCTGAAACACAAGATGTCACGTCTGGACCTGCGCGACATCGCCCGCAAGCTTCGGGGCTAGACCGGCCAGCCAATTAGCCGGTGCGGCCAATTGCTTGGCCTTCTCATCCGCAGCACCGGGGTTCCCGGGCCGGATCGTCCGCTCGCCGTCTGTCCAAAGAGTCTGCTTATTTGCTTCACCTTTACGCGGTTTCACATCCAGTCAGCCCCGAAGGGTGGAACTCTGCGGACACATTTCCCTATCCAGGAATGTCGATTGCAACTTTGTAATCATAGCCGGCGTGGACACGCCACCGCTGCCGTGACCGTAAATCACACTACAACTCGTACGTGAGGGCCGGAGGTCTGCCCGGCCGGAGGAGCGTGCATGCAGTCCTCGATGTTCAACGTCCGTGTGCCGATTACCGACGCAGGCGGCCAGGATGTGTTCCTGATGAACACGTTCACCGACGCGCAGCTCGTCGTCGGGGCCGACGTGGCGGCGTTACTGGACCGGTTCGAGCTCGGCGCCGCGCCAGAGACGCTCACTGCCCTGACGGCCGATGAGCGGGACGCGATGGCGGCCCTGCACGAGCACGGGTTCATCGTCGAGAGCCGGGGCATCGAGCGGCAGCGGTTGGACGCCTTTTTTCGCGAGGTGCGTGATGGCGAGGATCAGCTGCGGATCACCGTGCTCACGACGCTGCAGTGCAATTTCGCGTGCGACTACTGCATCCAGGGGGACCACGGCGACTACAACCGGTCGGCCGCCAAGATGTCACTCGACGATGCTCAGCGCGTCGCCGCCTGGGTCGAGGGGCGGCTGGACGCGACCCGGCCGTCCAGCTTCGTCCTGACGTTTTTCGGTGGCGAGCCGCTGCTCAACCTCCCCGTCATGTATTTCCTCGCCGAACGGCTCTGGTCATCGTCGCGCGACCGCGGCGTGACGATGCGGATCAACGTGATCACCAACGGCCTGCTGCTGACGCCAGATGTCGTCGATCGGCTGGAGCCGTTCGGCCTCAACGGCTTCAAGATCACGCTCGACGGTGACCGGGACACGCACAACAGGATGCGTCCGCTCCGAGGTGGCCAGGGCACCTTCGACAAGATCATCAACAACATCCGGAGGATCGCGGGCCGCTGTGCCATCTCGGTCGGCGGCAACTTCGACGAGTCGTCGGTCGAGTCGTATCCGGCGCTGCTGGACTTTCTCGCCGCGCAGGACTTCGCCCCCCATCTCTCGAGCCTGGCCTTCAAGCCAGTGATCCGCGACGTGATGCCCGCGGTGGCCGCCGGACCGGCGGCACGGCCGGCGGGCAGGAAAAAATTCATCGGCCTGACGCCGGTCTCAGACAGCAAGCCGCTCAACGGCACGTGCATGACGTCGGCTGGCAGCGGGGCTTCGGGCGCGTGTGACACGTGCCACTTCCTCGACGACCAGGTGTCTTTCCTGCGCGATGAAACGAAAAAACGCGGGTTCAAGACAAGTGACGGCGTCCACATGGGGCCCTGCGAAATCCACCGCAAGCACGCGTACACGATCGGACCCGACGGCGACCTCTATCCGTGCCCCGGATTCACCGGCGACAAGAAGATGTCGACCGGCCACATCGACGGCTCGAGTGACGAGA
>JACDBQ010000621.1 GCA_013694845.1 Acidobacteriota bacterium | reverse complement strand
GGCGTCTGCCGCGGCATGCAGGTGCTCAACGTCGCCTACGGCGGCGCGCTCGAGCAGCATCTGCCCGATCGGCTCGAGCACGACATCCACCGCGGCGACGCCGGCGAGTTCGCCGATAATCGCGTGGAGGTCGAGCCGGACAGCCTCGCCGCGCTCGCAGCCGGAGCGACGCACGTGGCGGTCAAGAGCTACCACCATCAGGGTGTTTCGCGCGTCGGTGATGGCCTCCGCGTCAGCGCGCGCGCCGAGGGCGACGGCACGGTGGAGGCGATCGAGGACGCGCGCCGGCGCTTCCTGCTTGGAGTGCTGTGGCATCCCGAGGAGGACGAGGCCGACCGGCTGGTCGGGGCCTTCGTGCGCGAATGCCGTGGCGCGACTCGCGAGGCGACGGCTCAGCGCGCCTGATCAGACGCCGGAGGCCTCGATCGCTCGAGGCCTCCGGAACTGCTTGTAGTTCTCTTTCCGCCTTCAGCCGGTGAAGCGCTGGCCGACAGCGCCCTGCGCGCAACGGCGGAACGTGAGCGGCAGCGTGCGCGCGCTCGTTCCGCTGGCCGCGAGGAACGTCACACGGGCGACCACCTTGTGACGACCGAAGCCGAAGCGGCCCGGCTTGATGGGGGCGCCGACGGGCACACGGCGGTCGACTTCTCCTCCGTGTCGGTCACGAGCCCGCTGCCCTGCATCCACGAGAACTCGGCCCGGACGACGTGCGCCTGGTTCCCCGCGGTCGCCAGTGAGCCGCTGAGCGTGCCCGGGCTGGTGCTGAAGTCAATCGTGGCCCCCGGGACCGCCTGCACGACGTTGCCGTCGAGCTTGATCGTTCCCGTGGTGGTCGGCTTCGCTGCTGCGCTGAAGCCGACGAACTCGACGCGCCAGTTGACGTTCGCCGATGCATCGCATTCCGCAACGAGGTTGATGTGGTGCGCCTGCGCGGCGGCAGGGACGATAAGGACGGCCAGAAGCCCGAACAGCGGGGCCCTGAAAAGACGCTTCTTGTACACGTACCCTTTCTCCTGGCCTGCCTCATCGCCGGTGTTCGACCTGCTGGTCGGATGAGGGCAAGCCCGTTACCTGCCGCCGCCGCAGCGGCGACGGACGCCGGTTGAACGGATGCGGCAAACACACACAGCCGGTGGTCCCCGGAAACGACGGAGGCCCCGATCGCTCGGGGCCTCCGATTCTGCATGAACTACCCGCCGTGGGTCAGCCGGTGAAGCTCGGGGCGACCGCGGCCTTCGCGCAGCGACGGAACGTCATCGCCAGCGACCGCACGCCGGTCCCGCTGCCTGTGACAAACGTCACGCGAGCGATCACCCTGTGGCGACCGAAGCCCAAACGGCCCGGCTTGATCTTCATCGAGTACACCGCACGCTGCGCGGCGATGTTCTTGAGCAGCTTGCCATCCATGTAAAAGCCGACCGAAGCGATGCTGCGACCGCTGACCCGCGCACGGAAGGCCCGCTTCTCGCAGCCACTTGCGCCGCTCAGGCGAGCCACACCCGAAGCGATCGACTCACCCAGCACGTCGCCGGCACCCGGCGTCGTGGCGGGCGGAGGCGTGGTGGCGGGCGGAGGCGTGGTGCCAGCCGGAGGCGTGGTGCCAGTCGGAGGCGTCGTGCCAGTCGGAGGCGTGACCACCGCCGGCTCGTTCTTGCCGTCCGTGCAGAACTCGACGTGGCTCAGGCCGTACGGCTTGCCCGTGTTGGGATTCGTCGGGGCGCGCAGCCAGTCGTCCGCGAACTTGTCCGTGGCGTAGTTGTAGAGGTTGGAGTTGGGCCCTCCCTTGACGATCACCGTGTCGACGGCGACAGTCGAGGTCCACTTGACGTAGTAGGTGTCGTGCTTGGTGAGCGTGACGCCGTTCTTCGTGCCCGAGTTCACCGGGTCGAACTTAGTGATCGCCGTCATGCCGGCGGGGCACTTCGGATTGCCGGCCACCGTCACCGGCGTCACCGACGCGTCCGTCGCGAGCGCCGCGGGGGCGGTTGCGAGTAGGGCGGTGAGCCCGAAGCCTGCGATCAGCGGTGTCCTGAAGATGCTCAGCTTGCTCATGTGGTGACCTCTCCTTGGTCTCCTCTCCCTGCCGGGTGTTCCCTTGCCGGCCGGATGAGGCGAATTCCGTTTCTAGGTTCCGTCCTACCTGGGATCGAAGGTGACGCCGACCTAGACGTCAGTCAAGTTTT
>JACDBQ010000610.1 GCA_013694845.1 Acidobacteriota bacterium | reverse complement strand
GAGCAAAGTTGCGAAACTTTCCTACGGTAATCCGCTGGCTCCGAAACGCAGCAACGATACCCATGGCGCGCAACTCGTCATGGTGCCCGGGCGAGTCGCTCACGACCGATGCATGCGCGAGCAGGCTTCGGCACACATCGAGCCCGACGGGGCAAGTCCAGATAGGCCATGTCCAGAAGGTGCTGCGGGCGGCTGACCCGGTGAACCCAGTAGTCCGGAGCGTGGGGCCCACCGGCGCACAGGTGACGAGTGGAAGTCCCTCGATCGCCAAGCGATTGGCGCCCAACATGCCGCCACCTTTCTTGCGAGCTGGGTCGCCGCTGGGGTCGCGCCACCGCAGCGCATATCGGCTGTCGTCGGCCGGATCCCATCTCAGGGTCTGATTGGTTACGGCATCGTCGTACGCCCACCGTGAAAAGAGCGTCTTCCGGAGGTGCTGCGGCCCTGTCTGCTTCACGATAGCGCGCATGAATGCAAGGAAGTGCTGATGGCCGGCGCCACTCATCGTCCGGAGGGCGGTGTCCTGAATCATGCCATCTTCCGTGGTCAGAACGTCGCAGCCGAACGCGGCGGCGAAATCGGCTGCGATCCGGGCATCGGCACCGTCAGCCTTCGCAGCCGCGGCCTTGGCGGCCTCGGCGAACGCACGGAACGTGTGCGGGTCTACGTTGAGGTCGTCGGCGAGCGCCAGTGCCGGATGACCGGCCATCCGTCTGAGACGCTCGTCCAGGAGGTTCACCAAGTCGGCCTCTCCGAGCGGCACTGAGGCGAACAGAACCGGCCGCCATGCTCCAGCGTGAGCCGTCCACGCCATTTTCACGTTCCCCTCCGGACAGGCGAGCGAGAGGGCACGAAGTGTGCCGATGGCCGCAAGGAAGGCGACCGGATTGCCTCCATCAACGCCGGTGAGCACCAGCGGCGGGCTGTGGTCATCGTTCCTGACCGGATTCATCCGGCGACCTCCATCGGTTGAGCGCCAACATCGGGGTCGTTGTCGTCTTCGCGCTGGCTGGCTCGCTGGTCGGCTAGCCGGAGAATCGCTTCGAGATACGCCAATCCCCACCACCCGAAACGCCGGTTCAACTTCCAGAACCGCTCGGCGATGCCAGAGTCGAGCCGGTGCGGCGGGTTCGTCCTGCGCTGATCGGCGGTGAGAGCACAGTCCACTCCTACTGCGACGAGCGAGACGTCAGGTGGATCGTTATCGAGCACCACCGGAGCGAAGGGCCGAGCAGCTCCGTGATGACTGGCGATGAGGTGCAGCACCAGGTCGCGCGCGTTCGCGTCATCGGGAAGTCGATCCAACCCCACCTGCGCGAGCTGCAGAGAGAGCATCTCGTGCCTGAAGTTGTCGGGCAGCCCGGCGCGACGGCGAGCAGCACGACGCTCCGCACGGGTTGCGGCCATGCGTCCAGATTTGGCCCAGAGCGTGGGCTGCGCCCACGCGTCGCTGCGGTCGCCGTTGATGAGAAGAGCCTGGAAGCGCTCGTCAGCTTTGCCCCAGTCGTGCAGATCGGCGGCCGTTTGGAGCAGGCCTGCCCATTGCGCGACAGGTAGAAGTCGGCATGCGTGTTCGACTTCATGGCGGACGTGCTCCGTGTGATCACGCAGGCGAATCGGCTTGTCCCGTGTCGTCAGTGACGTCGCGTCGTCACCATCGTCGATCGACGGCAGAACCGGGGGAGCTCCCGTGGCCCGAATTCTTCGGCGGTTCCGCAACACGACACCGACGCCGCCAGGATAACGTTGGTAGTCCAACCCATGGTTCCGATTCGCGAGCAAGCGCATCGTCTGGGCGATTGCGGGCTCGTGCTTCTGAAGTGCATCCGCACCGAGTCGCAGGTAGTTCCGGAGCGCATCCTTTCGGAGACTGACCTCGGGATCGGCAACCCAGTCCTCGAGCACGCTGATAGCCTCGCCAGCTGGCCATCCCTTCATTCGCGAAGAGGTGAGCCGGAGGATGGCGAGGTCACGTGATTGGCGGTAGGCCTGCTCCCCGATGTCGACCGTCGATAGCGCGTCGTGGTCGATTGCCTGTTGGTCGTTCACAGCCGGATCCGGTGGAGCGTCGTGGATGTGGCCAAAAATGGACCATCCCCCGGCAGAGACGGGCAGAACGATCGTGTCGCCGGGGCGGACGTCCCTAT
>JACDBQ010000602.1 GCA_013694845.1 Acidobacteriota bacterium | reverse complement strand
GCCCAGGATATCCTCGTCAAGGGGGATGCCGTACGGTTGCAGCAGGTCGTATTCAACCTGGGAGAGAACGCGGTGAAATACAGCCGGCCGGGCGGGCGGATCGTCATCAGCCTGGCTCGCGACGGCGCTCAAGCCGTGCTGACGGTCTCCGACTCGGGCGTCGGCATCGCGGACGAAGATCTCCCGCACGTCTTCGAGCGCTTCTACCGGGCGCGACGGGTAACGCAGAGCGCCGATGGAACCGGGTTGGGCCTGGCCATCGTTCGCCGCATCGTCGAGGCCCACGGAGGCCGCATCGCCGTACAGAGCCGCCCCGGCGCGGGGTCCTGTTTCACGGTGCGCCTCAAACTCGCGGCCGGCTGACACCGGTCATCTGATGAACAGAATTTAATCCGGTCGCCTCCGGCCGCGCTCTATCCTCGCAAGGATGCGTGTGGAGGCCATTGCATGATTTCTCAGTACGCCGCCCGTCTAGCGTTGCTGGTGGTGGCGGCGACTGGCGGCGGGTGTGCCACCCTGGGAGCCGATCGCGGGCGCCTGGAAACCGACAACCTGGTGAGCTCGCGCAGTCACCCCGCGCTCGAGTGGGCCCAATCGCCCACGGCAGACGCCGACGCCGCGCGGCTTCGCGAGCAGCCGATGACCCCGGTCAACGCGGTCCAGATGGCGCTGCTGCGGAGCCCGCAACTGCAGCAGGAATACGCGCGGCTCGGGCTCATCCGCGCGGACGTGCAGGAGGCCATCCAGGTGGCCAACCCTCGCCTCAACGCCAGACGGCTCGCGGGCGAAGGGCTGGTGACGACGACGCTGGGCGTGGCGATGCCGCTGGTCGACCTGCTCGTGCTCCCGACCCGTGTCCGGCTTGCGCGAGCTGACTACGAGCGGGCGAAACGCGAGATCGCCGCTGCCATTCTCGCCGTCACGGCCGAAGTCGAGGCTGGGTGGTACGAGTACGTCGGCGCCCAGCAGATCGCCGACATGCGCGCAACGGTGTCGAAGGGGATGGCGACAGCCGCCGACCTTGCGCAACGGTTCTTCGACGCCGGCAACATCACCGAGCTTCAGCTCAAACAGGAACAGGCGGCGGCGAGCCAGGCGCGCATCGACGCCGCACGCGCGCGCGCCGACGCGCAGCGAGCGCGGCTCCACCTCAATACGCTGATCGGCATATCCGGTGCGGACGCGGACTGGCCGGTCAGCGCGCAACTGCCATCCCCGGCCGCTGAGGAGGATTCGGCGGAGGTCCTGCAGATGCTGAGCACGAAGACCAACCTGCAGCTGATGGCCGCCCGGCAGGAAGTGGTCGTGCTGGAGGGTGCGCTGGCCGCCACCCGCCGCTTTCGCCTGCTCGGCGGCACGGAGATCGGGTACGAGCGCGAGCGTGAAGAGGACGGCGCGCGCCTGAAGGGCCCGACGATCGATCTCGAACTGCCGGTGTTCAATCAGGGGCAGGCACGCGTCGCCCGCGCGCAGGCGCTGCTGGCGCAGTCGCGTGCCCGCCTTGCCCAGTTCGAACTGGCGGCCGGCAACGCCGTCCGCCTCGGCGCCGAGCGAGTGCGCGTCCTGCGCGACATCGTGGCAACCCATCGGGACGCGCTGATCCCGCAGCGCGAAAGCGTCGTGGCCCGCAGTCAGGAACAGCAGAACTACATGATCATCGGGGTGTTCGAGCTGATTCAGGCCAAGCGGCAGGAATATGACGCCTACCAGAGTTACCTCGAGGCGATCCGCGACTACTGGCTCGCGCGCACCGATCTGCTGCGCGCGGTCGGCGCCCGCCTGCCAAGCGAATCGATGGCGGCCCCTGGGTCGCCAATGAACCTCCGTGACACCCCTGTTCGGAGTCCTGGAGGCCAGCGATGAGCGTGACCCGGCGAAAGCTTCTGATGGGCGTCGGCGCCACAGCGATCGCGCAGGCGCTTCCCATCTTTCGACCGGCACCCGCTCACGGGCAGACGCCCGGCACGCAGCCGCAGCAGGCGCCTCTGAGCTCGGGCAGTCAGAAGACGTCCGCGCCGCCGGTTCCACATGACGGCCGCTATGTGCCCGTCCGCACGCTCAACGGCTGGACGCTGCCGTGGCGCATGAACAACGGCGTCAAGGAGTTCCACCTCGTCGCCGAAGAGATCGTCCACGAGTTCGGCCCCGGCTCGAAAGCGACGTGCTGGGGCTACAACGGCAGCACGCCCGGTCCGACAATCGAAGCGGTCGAAGGGGACCGCGTGCGTATCTTCCTGACCAATCGCCTGAAAGAACACACGACCGTCCACTGGCACGGCGTGATCCTGCCCGCCGGGATGGACGGGATCGGCGGTCTGACGCAGCCGCATATCCAGCCCGGCGAGACCTATGTGTACGAGTACACGCTGGTGCAGCACGGTACCCACATGTACCATCCGCACGCCGACGAGATGACCCAGATGGCCTACGGCATGATGGGTCTGTTCATCATCCATCCGCGCAGGCCTGAACGGCTGAAGGTGGACCGGGACTACGCGTTCCTGCTCCATAACTGGGCGCTGCATCCCGGCACCTGGCGGCCGGATCCGTCGATCATGACCGAGTTCGATCTCTGGACCTTTAACAGCAGGGTTTTCCCCGCGATCGACCCGCTGGTGGCGCGAACCGGCGAACGCGTCCGGATCCGGATGGGGAATCTCTCCATGTGGAATCACCCGATCCACCTGCATGGCGTTGAATATCTGGAGACCGGCTCGGACGGCGGCCGGTGGCCGGAGTCGATGTGGCGGCGCGAGGTCACGTCGATCGTCGGTGTTGGTCAGATGCGCGACATCGAGTTCAGCGCCGTCCCGGGCGACTGGGCCTTCCACTGCCACATGGCCCACCACACGATGAACGCCATGGGGCACGGCATCCCGAATACGACCGGTGTGGATCAATCCGGCGTCGAAGCTCGCGTGCGCGAGATGCTGCCCGGCTATATGGCGATGGGAAGAAACGGGATGGCCGAACACCAGGACCACACGACGGCGGGCATGCCCGGGCCCGTCAATACGCTGCCCATGCTGATGGGGATCGGCCCCTTCGGAAACATCGAGATGGGCGGTATGTTCACCCTGGTGAAGGTCCGCGACGATCTGGCCGCCGGCGATTACACCGATCCGGGTTTTTATGCGCATCCGGAAGGCACCGTCGCCTCCCGCGTCAGCGACGATCCGAACTTCGGCGCGCCACCGCGCCGGCATGGGTAGACCTGCATCGCGACGCGTCAGGCGGTGACACGGGAGCAACGTCTTGAGAATGATGAAACGGGCCTCACATACGCTCGTCACCCTGGCGGTCCTGACGACGGGCATCGTCAGTCCCGTCCACCAAGCAAACGCCCAGCACGTCACGGCCGCGATGGCGGCGACGATGGTCCCGCGAACCGGACCGCCCGGATGCGAGGATCGCGCCCGGGAAGCGGCGAAGATACTCGACGTGCTAGACGCCAATCTCGAACGGGCGCGTCAGACCAGCGACAAGGCGCAGATGCGTGCCGCAGCGGACGCGGCGCAAAAGGGCTTCGTCGACTTGAAGGGCCGGCTCGACGCGTGCCGTGCCGGCGCCCCGGCCGCACCCGGCGCTGCGCCGGCCACTGGAACCGCCGGCGGCGGAGCGATGGCCGGCATGGACCACTCGAAGATGAAGCTGGACGGGACGAAGCCGCCA
>JACDBQ010000593.1 GCA_013694845.1 Acidobacteriota bacterium | reverse complement strand
GGCTCGTGGCGCGCGACCTGCTGGCGATCTACTATGGGCAGCCCTACACCATTCCGGCGCCGCCGACGCTGGCGAAGGTCGACCCAGCGCTCTACGATCACTACGCCGGGAAGTATGAGCTCGGTCCGGGGTTCGTCATCACGATGACTCGAGAGGGCAACAGCCTGATGACACAAGCGACCGGACAGGGAACGTTCGAGCTCTTCCCGGAATCAGAAACGAAGTTCTTCGCGAAAGTCACCGAGCTGTCCGTGACGTTCATCAAAGGCGCGGACGGCCAGGTGATGCAGTTGGAGCTGGTGCAGGGGGGCAGGACGCAGACCGCGAAAAAAGTGCAGTGACTGGTTCCAATCGGTTCCAGAGGGTTCCAAGGGGTTCCAGCAGGTTCTGGGTTCTCGCTTGGAACCTAGAACCGCTTGGAACCCGTTGGAACATCTGGAACCGTTTGGAACCCTCTTACCGGATCTGGAACCCCCTTGGAACCATTTGGAACCCGCCGTACGAAAAAAGGGCGACACCCGAAGTATCGCCCTTGAGACCGACGCTAAAGATCAGCGTCGATTCACCAACGGGGTTCGGAGCGCTTGCGACGGCCACCGTCGCCACCGAAACCGCCGCCGCCGCCGAAGCCGCCGCCGCCCGTCTTCGGGCGCGCTTCGTTGACGGTGAGGTTACGGCCACCGAGCTGGTAGTCGTTGAACTGGCTGATGGCGGCCTGTGCCTCCTCATCCGAGCCCATCTCGACGAACGCGAAACCGCGCGCGCGACCCGTCGCCATGTCACGCATCACGTTGACGCTCTCGACCGTGCCCGCCGCCGCGAACAGCGACTGGAGGTCCGTTTCGCCCGTGTCATAGGGGAGATTGCCGACGTAAAGTTTTCTAGCCATCTGATATTTCCTGCTTCCGCCCCGCTCTATGGGGCTCTGAGTAACGTCCGACGGCTGGCAACCCTCTCAAAAGGTGCCTGGCCGCGAACCTCTGTGAAGAATCCGACATGGATCCAGCTGATGGATTTGGATCTGCGGGTGCTGACCGTTCACGTTGTTCGGAAGCGAGAAACGAGGACTCGATTCAACTGACGCGGGGGCTGCAAGAGCGGACTGTGTTCCACCGACTGACTCAGTCTAACACAAGGGTCCGGGGTCCGGAGTCCGGCGGTCCGGGGTTCGAGACTCTGGAGTCATCGACCTCGTCAGTTCCGGGGCACCACCGAACCGTGCCCCTCAGAATCCTGGAACCCTGAAACTATTTCGCCTTTGCTGCCATCTCCTGCTGCGTACGGTAGATGCTGCACCAATCCTTGTGCTCAGCCACCGGCATGCCGCACTCGATGCAGACACGAATGCGTTGGGCCGGAGCCTTCGCGCCGAAGAGTTTTTTGAAGATCGTCATGTTTCTCGATACGTATGACGGTCAATCGAGGTTCAGGGTTGGCACAGGCCCGGGCGAACTGACGGGCTATCTGCCTGCGGTGCACCGGGCGTCGGCCGGGGTGAGGTGCTCGCTCAGCCCGACCACGTTGAATTGCGCCACCACGGGGGCCGCGTTGTGGGGGGTGTAGGCGAATCGAAGGGTGCGGGCCCGGCCGAGCTGGCGGACAAAGGCCGCGCCGTCAGGGGCAAACAGCGCGTCGTGCGAGGCGGAATCGGGCCAGCGCTCCGTACGATCCGGCTCGTCGTCCAGCGTGACCTTGACGGCGTGGTCTTCGTCCTGCTGCTCCATCGCGGCCGCCGAGTCGGTGAAGACGAAGACATCGGTGCGGCGATTCGCGCAGCGGACGATCAGCAGCGGCCGGACTCTCCGCATCCAGACCGGGGTCTCATTGCGGGCAGCCAGTTCGAGAGCGATGCCGTGGCGGTCACCACCGACCCAGGCGTCGCTGTTGTCGGTCCATGTCGCGCCGTGGGGTCTCGGCCCAGCCTCGACGGAAGGCCCGGCGAACCCGGAGGCGGTCACGGCACGCGGCACCGGCACATCCACCGGCACCTTGCCGCGGGCGCTGAGCAGCGTCAGCGTGATCGCCCCACTCGCCACCAGGGCGGCGGCGACCAGCAACACCTCACGACGACCTACGCTGCCGACCGATGCGGCGTCCGGCTCATTGACCGGCTGGTCGGGCGAGGCCTCAGGCGCCTCGCGGCATTCGAGACACCCCACCGCCGCGTCCGGGACGACTCGCTCGCAGATTGGGCAGACTGTCAATGGCATCGCATGGTCCCTGTCCTGCCCCGGCTGGCCGCAAGCCACATACCACCCGCATAGTCTCTATTTCTGGCGACCCAGGTCAGGTTGACGGTCCTGAAGATCCTGGAACGGCCGACAGATCTGGCGCGCCTCTGACAGCTCTGTCGGCGGGGCACGGCGCTGTTCACGCGCTCAGGTCGACCGTTTTCTCCACCAGCCGCAGGAAGGCGTCGATCGTCTGCAGGAGGTGCGGCTCCGGCGTGTCCTCTTCCTTACAGTGCGAAAGCCCGTTGGACGAATAGGCGAACATCATGACCACGGGCATATGCGGCACCATCTCGGCCGCGTCGTGCAGGGGCCCTGATGGAAGCTTCGGCGCATCGCCGGTTACCTCGCGCACGGCCTCCTCGCACAACTGCAGCAGGCGTGGATCGAAAAGGCGCGGCTCGATCCTCCAGAGGTCGCGCCACTCGACGCTGACGTTGTTGGCTGACGCCGCTTGCTCCGACGCGGTCCGGGCGTCGGCAAGCATCCGGGCGAGCACCTCGGCGTTCAACGCACGCTGATCCAGCGAAATCTCGCACACCCCTGGCACGGCGGTCACGATGCCCGGCTCGGCCTTGACCACGCCGACCGTGCACACCACTCCCGCATCGGGCGTCGAGTGGCGTCGCGCGATCTCGCGGCATTCGAGTGCGGTCTGCGCCGCGGCAAGAAACGCGTCGCGCCGCATCGCAATCGGGGTCGATCCCGAATGCGCCGCCTGCCCGACGAATCGGATCATGTGGCGCTCCACGCCAAACGTCCCGAGCACCACGCCGGTGGACCTGTTCATTTTCTCCAGCACCGGACCCTGCTCGATATGAAGCTCGAGATATCCGCGGGCGGAAATATTTTTCAGCGCGGCATGCGCATCCAGCATGCGGTCGACGTCCACCCCGTTCTCGCTCAGCGCATCCACGAGCCGGGTGCCATCCCTGTCCACCAGCCCCCGGATGTCCTCGACCTTCAGGCTCCCGCTGGCGGCCGAGGATCCAAGAAGGCTGCGGCCGAACCGGGCCCCCTCTTCATCCGCCCAGTCGACCACCGCTATCGACACCGGCGGACGACGGGTCGCGAACATGCGCAGCGCTTCCAGGCCGACCGTCACGCCGAGCGCGCCATCGAGCCAGCCGCCATTGGGAACCGAATCGAGGTGACCGCCGATGATCACGGTCTCTGGTCCGCCGCCCGGCAGCAGGACCCAGTTGTTCCCCGCCGCATCGGTCGTCACTCGCAGGCCGAGCTCCGCCACTTTGGCGGCGAACCACAGACGCGCGTCGCGCCAGACCGGTCCCCAGGCCAGGCGCTGAGCCCCCTCGGGTGTGCTGGTCCGCTCGGCAAGCTCACGCAGATCCGCTAGGACGTGATGGGCAGGCATGGCGGTATTGTAGGCTTGCGTCAAGCATCAAATTGTTGTTGTCGACGTCCATTTCCGGGTCGAATCCGAACTGCCACGTCTGCTGACTGCCGTCGGTGAGTGACGCGACCACGACCGCTTCGTACTGACTGATGTTACGGTTCGGGGACGAGTTTCCGGGCGGAATGTCGGCGACGACATTGAGGTAGCCCATGCCCTGGTAGGCTCCTGCCGTCGACGAGTTTCCACCGCGTCGAAGCCGCTGAACGTCCAGGTTCCGCCGGCGCCGCTGCTGCTCGCGAGCAGGACCGTGTTCGGCCTGTTGCCGCCGCCGATCCGGAACGGACTGTTGTTGTCGGCGTTTCGACTGCCGCGGTTGCCCGGTGCGGTCACGGCGGTCACCATCACGACGATCCAGTTCGACCATATCGACTGCACCGTACCGTTCGCATCCTTCACCTGCACCGCGAACGCCACCTGGTCGCCGGGATCGAGCGACAGCGATGCCGAGTTCGGGTTAGGACAGGAGTTGCCGGTCGGCGACACCCATTGCACGCTGTCGAAGACCCCCTCGTTCTCTGACGCCGCACCCGTGGTCGAGCAGTTGAGCAACAATGCGTACTGAGCCATCACATCTCCTTCTGTCTGCGGTTACTTGTCGAACGTCGCGACGATACGGTGGTACCTGGGATCGTTCCTCAGCCGGGCGAGCTCGGGCTCGTCCCGGATCTCCTTGATGGCGTAGCCTGCCGTCAGCGCCGCACTCAGCGCCGACAGCGCGGCCTCCCGGTCGCCGCCGATCTCGTGGATCAGCAGGACCCGGAAGTGACTCGCGGGACTCTTCGTCTCGAAGCTTTCCCATCGCCGCAGCTCCTGGAGCGCGCGGGTCTTGTTGTCGCTCTTGGCGAGATACAGCGCCAGCTGGGTTTGCAGGTCCGGGCTGGTGGGGGACGTCTTCAGGCGGTCCTCGACGAGGTTGATCGCGCGTGAGTACGCGGTCCGCGCCTTCTCGGTGCTCCCGGGCAGACGCCGGTAGGCGTCGCCCAGATTTGCCCAGTAGAGAAAGACGCTCGGGTTCAGTTCGACAGCCTTTTCGAAGGCCGCAGCCGCGTCGCTGTAGCGGCCCTGAAAAAAGCGCAGCGTCCCGAGGTTGCTGTAGACGGTGGCGCTTGGTTCGATCTCGAGCGCGCGCTGAAATGCGGCCGCCGCATCGTCGGTCCGTTCCAGCATGTGATACGCGGCTCCCAGATTGCGGAGGACGAGCGCGTTGTCCGGGCTCTTCGCCCGCGCCGTTTCCCACGTCGAGGCGGCCTCGCTGTAACGGGCCTGTGCGTAGAAACTTCGTCCGAGCTGCAGGACCGGATGCCATTCACCCGGAGCGAGAGCGGCCGCCCTGGCATAGACCCCCTCGGCCTGTTTCGAGTCTCTCTTCGACATGTAGTACTCGCCCATTCCGAGATGGGCGAGCGGCAGGGTCGCATCCTGCCGCAGGGCCTGCTCGAGCTCGGCGCTCCTTCCTCCGGCTGCTTCGCGCGGAGGAGCACGAGGCCGAGGGCTGCGTGCCCGGCCGCCAGGTCACCATCGAGCTGCACGCTTCGGCGTGCGGACTCGGTCGCCTGGCGAATCCATTGCGGGTCAGGGGTACTGAGGTCCTTCCGCAGGTACGCTTCCGCCAGGCCGGCGTGGGCATACGCGTGGGACGGGTCCACCTGCACGGCCCGGGCGAAGGCATCGACCGCACGGTCGATGTTTTCGCGCCGATCGAACCGCGCCAGGTGCCGCCGCCCTTCACTGACCCAGTCGTACGCCGTACGCGGGGCTTCCGTGCCGGCAGTGTTGCCGGAGCTACTGGTGCGCTTCGCCGGCGTCACGATCGCGAGCATCTTCGCCGTCCGGTCCCGAACGGAGGCGGAGGCAAACAGGAGCACAGCCGCGATCGCCACCGCGACCAGCACGAGGGCACGCGGGTGCGAGAGCACTGAAGATCGCGCCGCCGCGGCTCGCCTGGGCTGGCGTGACGCTGCAGTGGCCGGAACCGTCCCCCCGGCAATCAGCGTATCCAGTGCCTCGCGTCCATCGTCTGGAACCGCCCTCCAGGGTCCTTGGCGAGGGCACGCTGGACAGTCGCCGACAACCCTGGAGGCAGTTCGACACCGAATGTCGAAATGTCCTGCGGCTCTTCATAAATCAGCTTGTGCAGGATGGCGGTGATCGAAGGCGCCGAGAAAGGGGAACGTCCGCTCACCATCTCGTACAGGACCACGCCCAGGGAGAAGATGTCAGTCCGCGCATCGACCGGTTCGCCCCGCGCCTGCTCCGGCGACATGTAGGCGGCGGTGCCGAGGACGGCGCCCATCACCGTGAGTGCCGCGGTGCGGGTGCCTTCATCGGTGCTGCCGCGCATCGGGTCGAGCTTGGCGATGCCGAAGTCGAGGACCTTCGCATGCCCGCGCTCCGTGAGTATGACGTTGGCCGGTTTCAGGTCGCGGTGCACGATGCCGGCGGCGTGGGCGACCGCCAGGGCATCGGCAATCTGCCGGGCGATGGCGAGCGCCTGCCGCGGAGGCAATGGGCCCGGCAAAAGCCGGTGCAGCAGACTCGTGCCCTCGATCAACTCCATCACGATCGCGTTGACGCCGTCTTCGTGGATGACGTCGTAGATGGTGACGATGTGCGGATGATTGAGCGCGGAGGCGGCCCGCGCTTCCTGCAGGAACCGCTGCTGGCGTTTCTCGTCGGCCACCGCGTCGGCCGGCAGCACCTTGAGCGCGACGAAACGCTGGAGCAGCGTGTCTCTGGCGCGGTAGACGACCCCCATGCCGCCGGCCCCGAGCTCGCCGATTACCTGATAATGCGAGAGCGTGCGGCCGATCATCGTCCCAGGCTCATCGTCCGCTCGCGGGGGCAACCCGTCGAAGCACGTCGAAGACGTTGGTCATCAGCACGAAGCGGGCGCGGCCGAGCGCAGCTCCCGCAACCGCGGGTGCGACAATGGCGCGCTTGCCATCCGCATGCAAGGCAAAGGCGAAGCCCGAGAGCGGCAGGGTCGCGGTCACCGGCGTCCAGCGCCGCGGCCGCTCAGGTACGAAGGTTCCGGCGTCGATCCGGTAGGGGACCGTCTTGAGGTCGCCGGTGATCGCCGCATAGATCAGTTCGTTGCCGTTGGGCGACCACCGCGCTGTCGCGACTCCTTCTTCGGAGATTTTCCACTTGCCGCCTGGGCCTGGGAAGGGGCGGACATCAAGTTGCGGGCCGCCCGCGGCCGCGCTGTAGGCGATGTAACGGCCGTCTGGCGACCAGACCGGGCCGGCGTGCGGAATCGCGTCAAGGGTCAGCCGCGTGGCGTTTTCGCGGGCCACGTCATAGACGTAGATCTGGCCGTCACGGCCGCCGACGGCCACGCGGTCACCCGCAGGGGAGAGGTCGATGCTCACCCAGTCGCGCGGAACACCGGCCAGCGGGGTGATGACGCCGGCCCGATCGACCCACGCCAGCGGTGGCCGGCGTTCGCCGTCGGTCGATGTTTCGACGTGGGCGAGCAAGCCGCTCTCCGAGATCGCGAACTGTGCGCCGCCGCTCGTCGGGGACGCTTCGACACCTTCGAGCATCGGTGCGGGCGTGCCGGTGATCCGGCGTGCCTGCAGATCGAAGGCGACGGCGAACAGGCTGCCGTCGTGGACGAACAGCAGGTGGCCTGACGGGGAGTATCGCCAGTGGAACCCGCCGCTCAACAGCACACGCG
>JACDBQ010000564.1 GCA_013694845.1 Acidobacteriota bacterium | reverse complement strand
GTCACGAACCGTGCTGGCTCGGCTGAAGGCGATCGCCGAAGAGCCCGCAGCAAACCCTTGCGCCCGGACGCCGTCAGAGCCACCGCCCGACCCGCGTGGACGAAATCCTTCGTCGTGTCACCATCCGCGTATTCACGGCGACAGCGTACGAGCAACGGATGGATAATCTGGGACGCATCCGCTGTCGGTTATCGGGTGAGTTACCGGCGCGTGCTGGAGTTGCAGGCGCGGCTGCTCGCCCGGGTGGTGACCGGGGAACTGACACGCATGTTCATCGCCGGAGATAGCACGCCTCGTAAGTATCCAGTTGTCAAAGAGTTGAGTCAACCGATGCGAGCGGCACACAGCCAAACGTGCGTCATCCCTCACCTGAAGCACATCGTCGGACTTGCCGACCGTGAGTCCGAAGCCTGTAATGTAGAGCGGTCGCAAGTCGTCGCGCGCGGCAACCAGCCGGCGGACCTCCGGTTCGGCAGCCGGGCCCTCCAGCGGTCGATCCGCGGCGGTTTCGGCGTCGATGCCGAACAGCGACGCCTGGCTCTCCGGCGCCAGGGCTTCCAGCCCCATGGCGCGCCGTGTCTCGTCCGGCAGGCAGATGCTCACCAGCGAGCAGCGCGGGCATTTCGGGCTGTCGACGAGCGGGTGAGGGATCCGCCCGGAGGCGGCGATCGCCCGCGCCTCCGCCAGGGCGGCCACGGCCTCGGCGACGAGATCGTCGTCGATCGGCACGCGCACGCGCTGCTTCGTTTCGTAGTAATAGGCGACCGCGTCCTTCACCTCGTAGCCGTGCTCGCGAAGCACCAGGGCCTGAGCGCAGAGCTGCATCCGGTCGGCTGGCCAGGCCTCGGGCCCCGCCTCGGTGTCCTTCGGTGCGCCGCGCTTGTAGTCGACGGGCGTGACCCCGGCCCCATCCCCCTCGATCAGATCGAGCTTCGCGATCAGGCCGTGCGTGTCGCTCGACAGCGTCACCGACCGCGCGTGAATGCGCTCGGCATCCACGGGCGGGAGCAGCTCGTCTTCCTTCCGGTCGTGGCGCTGGTGGCGATGCTCGCCATCGAGTGTGTCGGCGCTGTGCGCGAACAGGCCGTCGACCCATTCGTAGAAGAACAGCCGCCGACAGTAGACGAACTCGTTGAGCATCCGCGCCGGCAGGTAGTCCGGCACGGCCACCCGCGGTGGCAGCGTCGCCCGCGCCATGCGGAGCCGGGTTCGCGCGAGGGACGACGCCGGCACCGGTTCGATCATGGCCACCTTCTCAATCAACTTCTTTGAGTCCGTCCACGACAATGCACGGACTGTCAAACGGGGCGTAGGGTTTGCCGAGGGCGGTGATGACGCGCTCGCCGCGGCCTTCTGACGGTCCGAGATCGACGAACAGCACCTGGTCAGCCTTGTGATCGATGATGTCGCTGAGACGATGGCGGCACCGGGACAGGTCCGCGGCGGTCAACTGGCACTCGAAGATCGAGTACTGCAGATGATCGCCGAAGCCGCGCAGGGTCTTGTGGACTCTTGCGAGCCGGCGGTCATCGCCGCAGATGTCGTAGCAGACCAGGTAGGTCTTGCGCATGTGTGGATCGGCCGGAGTTATCGGCGGTTCGAGGGGACGTCTTCAGGGCTGGGCCTCTCTGCGCCTGACATCGCCGTCAGGTCCGGTGCTCGTTGCGGCTAGGATGTGTATGCTCATAGGCGTCGGGGGGCGACGTTGCGCACAACCATTGTTCTGGATGACGATCTGGTGGCAGAAGCCTTTCGGCACACACGAGCGCGGACGAAGCGTGACCTGGTGCACGAGGCGCTGCGCGAGCTCATACGCGCGTTCGCTGCCTGGAGATCAGGGGGGAGGTGCCCCTCGTGGAAGGCTACGACTACAAGGCGTTGTGCCGTGGGCGATGATCCTTGGTCGAGACCTCCGTCCGGCTGCCGTTTCCACGACGACCTCGATTCGACGCGATCGCGCGCGTGCGTCCGCTGAAAGTAGTTGACGTCGGCAAGGGCTAGTCGGGATTGCCCCTCTACCCCGGCGTGCCTTCTGTCCGGCGTTTGACAGAATCGGCCGTATCAGTATTAGATACTGACATGAGGCGCAAACTGGTGAAGACGGGGAGCTCGCTGGCCGTGACACTGCCGGCCGAGATCGTCGACTCCTTCGGGCTCGAGAAAGGCCAGGACGTCGACCTGACCATCCACCCCTCCACGGGCGCGATCACGATCCGGCTGGGGGTTCGGGAGTTCGAGGGCGGCCGGACCACTCGGCGGTTCCGGGACCTTGTCGACGAGCTCGTGAAGGAGCGCGCCGCGCTGTACCGTGCGCTGGCGAAGTGATCGTCTACCTCTCGGTCGCACAGCTCCTGGACCTGCATCGCGTGCTGTTGCGGGCGTTCGGCGGGAGCGAGGGGCTGCGGGATCGTGGCGGTCTGGCGTCGGCGGCGGCGCGTCCGTCGTCCACGTTCGGCGGCGAGGATCTGTATCCGGATCTGGCCGCGAAGGCCGCGGCGCTGATGCACTCCCTGCTGCTCAACCATCCCTTCGTGGATGGGAACAAGCGTGTGGGCGCAGCTGCCGCGGAGCTCTTCTTCCGTGTGAATGGATTGGAGCTCGACGCCAGTGACGAGGAGCTGGAGGCGATGACGATCGCGATCGCGACCGGTGACGTCGAGGCGGAGGCGCTGGCGATCTGGTTCCGGCAACGGATACGGGGATAGGGCTGTGTCGCCTCAGTCGGCGAGCCCTGCTTTCGTCCGAGCCATTTCGAAGGGTCGCAACAGGTCAGGGTCTTCCTTCAGGTCGGCGAGCTCGGCAGCCCATTGACGGACTCGCGCGGCATCGAGCGTGCGGCCCTGGCGCGCGACGATGCCGATGACGTCCTGGATGTCTCCGGGGCGTCCGGCGACGAGCTTGTAGATGATGAGGTCTTCGGCCGAGCAGGTCACCAACCGCACGCCCTCAACTTCTCGCCACGAGGACGCGCGCGCGAGGACTTCCTCTTCGAACGGCGCTGCCGCCAGGGCGATGTCGAGAGACACCCCGTTGGACGCCCTGACGAGAAGAACCCGATGGTCCAGCGCCAGCCGTCTCGCGTCACGGTCTCTCGGCTCGAATCGCTCGAGGAGGTGGTCGACGAGGACCCGCTCGGATCCCAGGGGAGCGAGGACGCTCAGGTCGGCATCCTGGGTGAAGCGGGGCTCGCCCCACCGCTGAACCGCAAGCCCTCCAATCACACACGCTGGGCGGCCCGCGCCGGCAAGGACCGACAACGCCTCCGCCGCCGCCGCGAACTGCGGCGATAGATCTAGCCGGCGTTCTTGCGGCATCGGGCAAACAGGTCCTGTTGCAGGCGGATCCCTTCACCGCAGTCGCCGACCATCTCAGGCTGCCAGGCCTGGAGCAATTCCTGTGATTCATCCCACGCTTGGTCGTCGGTCAGCAGCGCCACGCGGGTCCGGCGCTCTCTCTCGAGGATGGGCCCGACACGATCCCAGTTCGTCAGCCATCGGCGCATCTCTGTGCGTTGGTCCTCGTTGAGCACCCTAAGCGTCGAATCGCGGGTGGTTTCGGACCCCGTATGGTAGCGCCTGATGCTGGCGCCGATCGCCTCGAGGGCGGCCGGCGCGATGTCCCGCTGATAAAACCGTCGCAGGAGACTGACGCGCCACTCGACCGGATCGCTCTGAACCGACTTGGGGAGGCTGGCCAGCGCGAGTCGCCGTGCGGAGTCGAACATCTCGCAGGCCATGCGGAGCCGCTGCTCGCCGGAGCGGGCGGCAAGTAGATGTCTGAGGCGATCGGCGGCCCCCGGGTTCGTGTCGGAAAGGTCGTGCTTCATCCTGACAATGCTCTCCAGAGATCAGCGAGGCCGAGCTCGCAGGCCTTGGCGTCGATGTAAACGCGGTCGATGCCCTCGAGTGACGCCAGCAGACCAACGACGTCTCGTCGATGGACGTCCGAGCCGCCCTGTCTGAGCCATGAGAGCTTCGAGATCACCAGATCCTCGGGTGACACGATCCACACCGGTGTCTCTTCGATGATCACGGAGCGCCCGCGATCGAATTCTTCGGCATGGTACGGACTGGGCTTCTGGACGATGAGGTCCACCTTCGTCAGCGTGTCCAAATGAATCAGGTTGACCATGCCGCGGCGGGCGACTGCGGTTCGTATGGCGTCGACGTCGGCGTAGAAATCGTCAGCAAACAGAGACGCGGTCAGGCCGGCGGTCTCGGGACCGATCTGGACGACGAGATCGATGTCGCGGGTGAAGCGAGGCTCGGCGTAGTAGCTGACGGCCATGGATCCGGTGAGCATGTACGGGATGCCGGCGCCTTCGAGGCGGCGGGCAACGAGTTTCA
>JACDBQ010000533.1 GCA_013694845.1 Acidobacteriota bacterium | reverse complement strand
CTTCCCCGTCTGCGGGCTGGTAACCCTCGGCAGCAAACTGGAAGCCGGGACCCAGGCTGCCGGCATCGCGCCACGGCACGAAGCTCCCCACCGCGACCCCCGCGACGCCTGGCAGCGCGCCGATGCGTCGCGTCGCTTCCTGGTAGAAGTCGACCGCCTGCGCCCCTCCGATGCCCGTTGCTCCTGTCGGGATGTCGAATGCCAGCACCTGCCGCATGTTGTAACCGGTGTTCGCCCTCTGCAACGCGACGAGCGTCGCGAGAAGCATGCCCGCGCCGGCGAGCATCACGAACGAGAACGCAATCTGGGTCGTCGCGAATATCCGCAGGCGGCGGTTGGTGCCCGGCGTGATCCGGACGCTGCCGCTCGTCAACCCAAGGCCGGTGGGGGCGTGGGGAGAAGGCAGGCGCGGGACGTACGCCAGCAGGACGGCGGCGGCCATCGCCAGGCCGGCGCCGACCCAGAGCACGCTCGAATCGATGCTCACCTCGAGCGCGCGGACGGAAAAGCGGGCGGCATAACCCGCGACGATGGCGACGAACGGCCGAGCCAGCGCGACGCCGAGGGCGGCGCCGGCGCCGCAGAGCACCAGGCTCTCGGCCAGCATCGTGCGCCGGAGCGCGCCGTGGCTGGCGCCGAGCGCGGCCCGCACGGCCAGTTCCCCTTCGCGGCGCACCGCGCGCGCCAGGATCAGGTTGGCGACATTCGAGCATGCAATGACGAACACGACCGCTGCTGCGGCAAGAAGCAGGAGCAGGATCGTTCGCGCGGGCGACGCGATCTGATCCCTGAGCTTCTTGACGCTCAGCTGAACATTGGCCTGCGCCGAGTACGCCTCGGGGTGCTCGCGCATGATGGCGCCATGCACCGCGGTCAGCTCGGCGCGCGCCGCGTCGACAGACGCGCCTGGCGCCAGGCGGCCGAACAGCTCGGTCATCCGGTGGGTGCGAGTCGTGACCATCGTCGCCCCGAGGTGATGCGGGCTGGTCACCACGTTGGCGATGATCTCGGTGTCGGCCGGATATGGCACCGATGGCTCGAGGACGCCAACCACCGTAGCGGCGCGCGGACCAAGCCGGACGGTCTTGCCGATTACGGTCGGGTCGCTGTTGAGCGAGGTGGCCCAGAACCGATACGTGAGGACCGCTGCACCCGCCGCCTTGGGCCCATCGTCTTGCGCGTTCAAGAGGCGGCCGAGCACGGGACGCAGGCCCATCACGTCGAAGAACGAGCCGTCGACAACGCCCGCTTTCACCATGCGGGGCTCGCCGCCGAGACCAATCATCGTGAAGTCGACCGTGGAGAATTCCCCGAAGGCGCTGATGGTGGTGACGCGTGACCTGAGGTCGTTGATCTCGGGCACCGAGAACGTCGTGTTCTCGGCGCCGAGGCCTGAGGCGCTCTGGCGGATGTAGATCAAACGACCTTCGTCGCGATTGACGAGGGGGCGGAGAAGCACGCCGCGGACGACGCTGAAGATCGCGGCGTTGGCGCCGATGCCGAGCGCAAGCGTGACCACCACCGTGGCGGCCAGGCCCTTGGCACGTAACAGGGACCGCAGGCCGATCCGCATGTCGTGCCCGAAGGCTGCGAGTACGTCGAGCCAGTGGCTGTACCACACGCGCCGCATCGAGTCACGGATGGCCGGAATGTAACCGAACTCCCTCAACGCCGCCAGGCGGGCGGCCTCGGGATCCTCGCCGCGCTCGATTCGGTCCTTCACGCTGAGAGCCAGATGGCCGCGAATTTCCTCGTCGAGATCGTTGTCGGCGGGCCGCACGGGCTATCCCTTGCTCCCAGGCGCGGGGTTCATGATGCGGCCGATCGCGTCCACCATCTGCGACCAGCGATCGCGCTCGCGGGAGAGTTGCTCCTTTCCCGCCGGGGTGAGCCGATAGTATTTCGCCCGCTGGTTGGCCTCGCTCACGTCCCAGTCGGACTTCAGCCATCCCCGCTTCTCGAGGCGGTGCAAGGCGGGATAGAGCGAACCGGTTTCGATCCTGAGCAGGTCGTCGGACTGCGCGCGGATGGCCTGACCAATGCCGTGGCCGTGCTGGGGACCCCACTGAAGGGTTCGAAGAATGAGCATATCGAGGGTGCCCTGGAGGAGTTCCAGGCGCCGATCGTCGGGAGTCTTGGCCATAGTCGTAGACTGTCTACGGCCTTAGACGTAGACCGTCTAGCCCTTGTTCCGGGAGGTGCGGTACCGGTGTTTTGCACTACTGTGCATGCCAATACTTTACATATGTGAACTAAATATCCAGTAAAAGCGTCAGCGCGCACTCCTCTCGAGCTTTGCCATGAGCGACGCAAGTTGCCGGCGTTCGGTGCCCGACAGCTCGCTGAGCAGCACCCGCTCGGCCTGTTGTTGAATGCGTGTGCCAGCTTCGCAGGATTTGCGACCGGCAGCGGTCATCACGGCCAGGCGCGAGCGACGATCGCGCGGGTCGGCCGCGCGACTCACCAGGCCATCGGCCTCCAGTCGATCGACGAGCTGTGTAATGTTCGATTTCACGCACGACAAGCGTTCGGCCAGCTGGCTGAGCGGCAGCGATTCGCCGGCCTCCCGGAGTGCGGTCAGTGCCGCGAGCTTGGCCATGGACAAGCCGACCGCGTTCAGCTTCGACTCGACGTGGCTTCCAGCGACGCCAGCGGTGTGGAGGATGGTAAAGAGTCCGGCCTCCTCTCTCCGGCGACTTTCGTTCATGTATGTATTATACACCGTTTCGCCTCGCATGCCAGTCAACCTTCACGCAACTCCTTTGCAAGGCTCCCCCGCGGAGCTTTGGGTAATACCGGCCGTCGTCCACGAGTCAAGAGATGATGTAGTGTGGAGGCGCTCCGATGTCGTGACATCCCCTAGCCCCCTGGCCCAGCCATGCCACACTTCGACGACCTGCGACTCGAAACCCCGCGCCTCATCCTGCGGCCGCCGCGAGTGGAAGATCTCGACCCATGGTCCGAGATGATGCTTGACGAACCCGCAGCCCGCTACATCGGCGGCGTGATGCCGCGGTCCATCTGCTGGCGGCAGCTGATGACGATGATTGGCGCCTGGCACTCCCAGGGTTTTGCGATGTTTTCGGTTATCGAGAAAACGAGCGGGCGGTGGATCGGCCGGCTGGGCCCATGGCGGCCGGAAGGGTGGCCGGGCACCGAAATCGGATGGGCGATCGCGCGCGACTGCTGGGGCATGGGCTACGCCGGCGAGGGAGCCACAACCGCGACGAACTGGGCGTTCGACACTCTCGGCTGGTCCGACGTGATCCATTCGATTGCGCCGGAGAATCGTGCCTCACAGCGCGTCGCTGAGAAGCTTGGGTCACGCAATCTCGGGCCCGGGAAACTGCCGGCGCCGTTCGAAGAGGATCGCGTCGATCTCTGGGGCCAGACGCGGGAGGAATGGCTCGGCCGGCGGCCGCTGCGCGTCTGACTCTGACGCGGTGGAGTCCGTACGGCTGGTCAGTCGTGAAGGGCCAGATCGCTGGAAGCTCCCGGCCTGGGAACTGCTCTCGAACACAGTCGCGTGTTCTAACCGGAAGGAGGTGCCCCGGTCATCCGCCGCCGCCGGCCTCGCAGTAATTCCCGCCCCGAGGCTGCGGCAAGAGTCCAGAGTGTCGCGACGAGGATCAGCATGTTCACCACAGCGAGCCCACCGATAAGCGGGCGTGCTGGCGATTCCGGATCGCAGAGTGCGCTGGGCCCCTGGACTGGATCGGCCGCGGAGTGATGGGCGCAATAGGCTGATGGCTCGGCGTAAGGAAGATAGAGGTCCTTCACCTGTTCCCCGCGAGGATCAGAGGTGAAATGGACCCATGTGACGAGCATGGCGATCGCAAGCGACACGAACAACCAGTACCAAGCCGACACCGGGCGGCGGGATGCAACCCAGGCACCACCGAAAAGCAAGGGGTAGACGAAGAGGCTGAACGTGAACGGATTGATTCCGCTGGTGATGGGCCAGCCTACGTGGTTGGCGCGGACTATATGGTCGGTGTGGTGGACAGCCCCGAGGACACCTGCGAGGAGAGCCAGTCTGACGATACGCCTTGCACCTGGCGAGTCTTCCCCGCTCCGGCTGGGCGCGTCTCTTTTTTCCTGTTCCGAAACAGAAGACCTGCTGGAGGGGTGCACTCAGTCCTACTAATGATCGTTGTGCGCGTTGCTACCGTGGAAGACTGTATCACGCGTAATTATATTACGCGTCATATATTTTCAGCTGGAGCGATTCCTCCACGCGTGTGTCAGCCGTTCACCCCTTCCTCGACCAGCCCGTGCAGCGAGGATAGCAGGCGCAGATCGCGCGCGCTCAACTTGTGGGTCACTCGACGATCGGCCTGCAGGACCGGCAAGGCGAGACGGTTCAGGGCGGCGAGGCCGTTCGCGGTAATCGCGCACCGAAGGACGCGCCGGTCGTCCGTCGCGCGGACGCGACGGACCAGACCCTGAGCCTCCAGGCCGTCGAGCAGGCGCGTGATGCCAGGCGTGGCGTGAATCATGCGCCGGCGAATCTCACCCGCGGACAGCGTCTCGGGCATGGCGCCCTTCAGGATCCGCAACACGTTGAACTGCGACAGCGTGAGCCCTTCCGTCGCGACCACGGCGGCGAACAGTCGCTCGAGTGCGGACGCGATTCGAAAAAACGACACGACCACCTGTTGCGCGAGCGCAGCGGACTCGGCGGCTGGCTTCCTCTTGGACATCGGGCCTCATTTCAACGCGTTCGGCCGAGTTTACCAAGATGTCCGATACTTCAACGTCCGGGGGCGAGAGCGGGACGGAGCCGATCGCCG
>JACDBQ010000530.1 GCA_013694845.1 Acidobacteriota bacterium | reverse complement strand
GCGGCTTTAGTTTCTCGGGCTGTGGATCGGCCTTTCGCAGCCGCTCGTCGTAACTCAAGGGTGTTTCAGTGACTGCCGGCGGGGGCCCCGTGCCCGCCTCCGGCGTGGCGGCCGGCTCGACGGGCGCCGCCGCGTCCGCGGCCGTGGAGCTGATCGGCTGCTGGGCATCGGTGTCGGGGCCGACGCTGCGGCCCACCAGCACGCCACAAAGGAAGGTGACGACCAGGACGACAGTGGTCGTCATGAACAGGAACACGAGCTGCTTGGCACTCAGCTGGATCTCGTGAAACCCGTCTTCAGTCGTGTCGTGGTGTGTCAAATGGGTATGTCTAAAAAACCGGAAACCGGCTTCCGGAAAGTTGCCTGACCTGGAAACATTTTAGCAAGGTCCGGGCAGGACCGCCGGGGAAAGCCGTGTCGCTGGATCTTTTCTGCGGCCACCCTCGGCATCCCCCGGCGGCTGATCCCGCCGTTACTTCTTCGGTGAGATGAGGTGAATCAGCTCGATCGGGAGCGGAAAGATGATCGTCGAATTCTTCTCCGATGCGATCTCCGTGAGGGTCTGGAGGTAGCGAAGGGTGATCGACATCGGTTCGGTCGCGATCACTCCAGCCGCCTGCGCGAGTTTCTCGGAGGCTTCGAGCTCACCGGCGGCGTGGATGATTTTCGCGCGCTTCTCGCGCTCGGCCTCGGCCTGGCGGGCCATCGCCCGCTGCATGTCGGGCGGCAGATCGACGTGCTTCACTTCGACCGACGACACCTTGATGCCCCAGGGATCGGTGTGCTGATCGAGGATCTGCTGGAGCTGCTGATTCAGCCGGTCGCGCTCGGAGAGCAGGTCGTCCATGTCGACCTGTCCGAGCACACTGCGCAACGTCGTCTGAGCCAGCTGCGAGGTGGCGTAGTGATAGCTCTCGACTTCCACGATCGCTCGCCTGGGATCCATCACGCGGAAATACACGACCGCATTCACTTTCACCGAGACGTTGTCCCGAGTGATGACGTCTTGCGGCGGCACGTCCATGACCACGGTCCGAAGGCTGACCCGGACCATCTTGTCGATCGGCGGGAAGACGAAGATCACGCCGGGCCCCTTGGGCTGGGAGAGCAACTTGCCGAGGCGGAAGACCACGGCGCGCTCGTATTCGTTCAGCACCTTGATCGAGCTGAACAGGTAGAACACGACGACTGCCGCGACGATCAGGACAGGCGAGAACGGCACACAGCACCCCTCAATCAGAACTCAGGCCGGCGAGACCACCCGGCATCCGGCACGACTCCTACAGCCTTCGAACAGTCAGCAACAATCCCGTGACCCCGACGACCTGCACGCGATCACCTGCGCTGATCGGCTCACTCGCCGTGGCTGTCCAGATTTCGCCGTGGGTCTGCACGCGACCGGACCCGGCCGCGTCGAACGACGTCAATGCTCGACCGCTCCCGCCGATCATACCGGCCGCGCCGGTGACCGACGGTTGTTTCTGCGCCTTGACGGCGAGTTGCACGAGGAACAACAGGATCACGGATATCGACAACGTGATCGGAACGATGAGCCGGAGGCCGATCTGCATTTCTGGCAGCGGCGAGTCGATCAGCATCAGCGAGCCGAAGAAGAGCGCCGAGACGCCTCCGACCGCCAGCACCCCGAAGCTGGTGACCTTCACTTCGAGGATCAACAGCACCAGTCCGAGAACGATGAGCAACACGCCCGCGTAGCTGACCGGCAGCACCTGGAGCGCAAAGAACGCCAGCAGCAGAGAGATTCCTCCGGCGACGCCTGGGAAGATCGCCCCGGGGTTCCAGAACTCCACCGTGAGGCCCAGCATCCCGAGCGTGAGGAGCAGGTAGGCAATCTGCGGGTGCGCCACCGCGCTGAGCACGCGTTGGGCCCAGGTCATGTCGATCGCTTCCAGGCGCGCGCCCGAGACGCGTAGCACGTGACTGCGGCCGTCGAAGCGCGTGATCGTGCGGCCGTCGATCTTCGCCAGGAGGTCCGGGATGTCCGACGCGATGACGTCGATCAGCACCGGAACCGCGCTCACGGCCTCCTGCTCGGTGAACGAGCGGCTGTCATTGACCGCCTGCTCGATCAGGACCGCGTTGCGCTTCCGCTGCTGCGCCAGGGTGCGTCCGTAGCTGGCAGTGTCCGACGCCACCTTCCTGGCCATCGTGTCGTCCATCTTCGAGCCGTCGCCCGACACGGGGTGTGCGGCACCGATGTGCGTGCCCGGCGCCATCGCGGCGATGTCGGCGGCCATCGTGATCAGGAACCCGGCCGATGCGGCGCGATTTCCCGAAGGTCCTACCCAGACCGCGATCGGCGTGCGTGCCCGGATGATGGCGTTGTTGATGTCGCGCGTGGTGTCGAGCAGCCCCCCGGGGGTGCGAAGGGTGACGACCAGCAGCGCGGCCTCAGCGGCGTCCGCTTTCTGAATCGCGGCGCCAAGGTATTCGGCGATGACCGGCTGGATGATACCGTCGACTTCCGCGGTGTACACGACTGGTGCGCTCTGCATCTGCGCCCGGGGCGCGACGAGCAGGAAGAGCCCCGCGATCACACAAAGCCAAGCACGCATCTTATTGACCGAGTCGTATTGAGCCGTGTTGTGTCGAGTCGTTAGCGTCGAGTTGTGTGTGTCGTGCTCTTCCGAGCCGTGTTAAACCGTGTTGAACCGTGGCGAACCGTGGCCTACTCTCCGCCCATGGCTGCGAGCAACCGCTTCGCCTCCTCGGATTGCGGCTCCAGCACGAGCGCCCTCTGCAGCTCGGTGCGGGCCGCAGCCGTATTCTGCTGTTTCAAGTACGCCTCAGCAAGCGCAATCCGCGCCGGAGCCGAGTCGCGGCTCCAGATCGAGATCTTCAGTGCATCGACGGCGTCCGATGGGCGCCCCGCCCGGAGATGAATCCGCCCGATCAACAAATGCGCCTGCGCCTGGTATGGCGACAAGTACACCGCGCGCCTCAGCTCGGCGAGCGCCTCGCGGTCCTCTTCACGATCGAACAGCCTGCGGCCCCGGTCGAGGTGAAATGACGCCAGGTCCTGCTGCTCCCGTTGCGCCGTGTTCACAACCGTCTGTTCAGGGCGGAACCCGGCGCGCATCTCGGGATCCTCGCGCAACCGGTCCATGCCCCTGGGCACCGGAAGCCGCTCATCGGCCGCGCGTTTCTCGAGCTCGGCGAACCGGGACGAGAGTTGCCGCGCGAGCTCCTTTTCCCGCGCCGCCTCGACGGCGCTCCCCTCCCCGCTCAGTGCCGCCCCCAGCACGTAGTGAGACTCCGCATCCGTCGGCTCCCGCCTGAGTGCTTCCCGCAGCCAGTACATGGCGCCCTGGTAATTTTTCTCGAGCACGTAGGCGTAACCAAGGTTGAACAGGATGTCCGAGTCGCCCGGATGAGCGTCCGCCGCTTTCGTGAGGAAGTAGGTCGGAAGACCCTTGGACGACGGGCTCGCGCGACGAAGCTGGACGACTCCCATGTTGTTGAGCGCCGCGGCCGCGAATTCGGGCGTCGCGCCGGCCGCAGCCGCCGCGAAGGCATCGAAGGCCTCGTCGAACTGTTTCAGCTCCAGCAGCGACACCCCGGCAAAGAACTGCGCATCCCGTGCCCGCGGCGAGTCGGACGGCACGGCCCGGGCGGCCGCAAGTGCCGCCGCATGGTCGGCCTGGTCGTGACGAACCGCCCAGAGCGCCAGGTAGGCGCGGTCGTAGCCCGGATGCGACGTGATCGCCTCTTCGAGAAACGTCGCGCGCGTCGCGGCACTCTCGGCCATGAGCCCCTTGACGTACGACTCGAACGCCTCGAGCGGCGGGCGACGCGAGCGCTCCGTTTGCAGCGGCGCGCCGGAAGCGAGTCTCGCCGACAGGCGCTCGAACACGAGTACGACGTCGGCGAGCGGGCCCCGCTCCGACACGGCGGGCTGCACGCGGCCGACGTCGATGCGGACGCCGTGCGCTTCGAGGATCAGCTCCTCGCCCGAGAGCCTGAGACTGCCGACGATGACCTCGGACGCGCCGACGAGCTGACCGACTTTGATCACCGTCGCCCGGCTGAGGGTGGCGGCGGCCGGAAGATGCAGCTCCTCGAACGCGTTGACCCGCTCGGCACGGCGGATCGCGGGGACACCTCGCGCATTCAGCTCGTCAGCTACCAGCAGGCTCGCCGCCTCGGCAATCCAGTGCAGCCGCGCTTCACGCGTCGGATTGTCGAACGGCATGACCAGGATGCGGGTCCCGGACGCCTGCGCGGCCGCCGACCCGGGGGCGATCAAAGAGAGGCCGACGAACGAGGCCGTCGCCACGAGCCTAGACAGCATGTTCAGGCAGTTCCACGTTCGGTTCCGGGGCACTCCCGACGTTGATCGAAAGGGCGCAGCCGCGGCGCGCCCCCGACGCCCGGCATTCCATTACCTGTGCCTCCGCTCCGACCGCCAGGAGCTGGAGGACCCGCGCAATGGCGGCCGCGTAGAAGCCGCAGAGCGGCAGCGGTGATGCTTCGCGAACCTCGCAGAACAGCGATCCTCGCAGATCGATCGAGGCCGTGCCGCCGCGAAGCCGCACGATGGCACGCGAGCCTGGATAGGTAGCGCGGACCAATGACCGCGCCGTCCGCAGCGCCGCACGCGTTCGAAGCGAGGCCGGCAGCACCGACAGGAGACGGCGTTCCATCGCCGGGAGCCCGCGCACGGTCCACTCCGCTGCATACTCCCCGGCTCTCGCCGTGACTGCGCCGTATGCGTCCCCTTCGCTGCGTAGGAAGCTCAGAACGGCCGACAGGGGCGCGAGCCCGATGGTGCCCTCCCGCAGCCCGGCGACACTCAGCCAGTTCTCGTAGAACTCGAGGCGAGCCGGGAGAATGTCGGCGATCGACTGGTGCAGGCTGGCGACGAGCACCCGCCCGATGCGCGGTTCACTCATCGCGAAGCACAACCCATCTGATAATGTTGCACCGATCCTTCATGCCGAACGACGCCTGCCTCGCAGCGGCCATACTCGCCGGCGGCCGGTCGCGACGATTCGGTGGGACCGACAAGGCCGGCCTGATGGTCGGCGGCTCGCCGATCCTGGCTCGAATCCTGGCAGCCGTCCGGCCGGTGACCTCGCGGATCTTCGCCGTAGGCGACCGGCACGGCGCGGCGGCTCGGGCGGGTCTCCCAGTCATTGCCGACCTCCTCGAGGACGCCGGCGCACTCGGCGGCATTTATACGGCGATCGCAAGCTCGCCGTGCGAGCGGACGCTGGTCGTCGGCTCGGACATGCCGTTCCTGACGGAGCGGTTCTTGTCGCACCTCGCGAGCATCAGCGGGGCCGACGTCGTGATCCCGCGGGACGCGACTGGGCTTCAGCCGCTCTGCGCGATCTACAGCCGGCGTTGCGCCACGGGGATTCGTGAACGTCTGGCACAAGGCGAGCGTCATGCGGCGGTGCCGCCGACCGGGGTTCGGTTCGTGGAGATCGGGCCCGGTGAACTGACGACCTACGACCCCGAGGGACTGCTGTTCGTGAACGTCAACACGCCGCATGATTACGAGC
>JACDBQ010000518.1 GCA_013694845.1 Acidobacteriota bacterium | reverse complement strand
GCGGGAAAGCGCTACGCGCTCGCGGCCGCGGCGGGACCGCAGCTCTACGCGGATATCGACACCGTCCTGTCGGATCGCCTGACCACGGGGATCGGCGAATTCGATCGTGTTCTCGGTGGCGGCGTGGTGCCGGGATCGCTGGTTCTCCTTGGCGGCGAGCCGGGGATCGGCAAGTCGACCCTCCTGCTGCAGGCCGCGGCGTATTTCGCCAAGACATTCGGCCCGGTGCTCTACAGCTCGGGCGAGGAATCCGAGCACCAGATCAAGGCCCGTGGTGAGCGACTCGGCGTCGACCGCGCGCCCCTCTACATCCTCGCGGAAACGTGCCTGGAACGAATCCTCGAAGAGATCGCCCGGCTGAAACCGTCCTTCGTCATCGTCGATTCCATCCAGACCGTGTTCTCCCTGAAATTCCAGTCGGCCCCCGGCAGCATCGGCCAGGTACGCGAGTCGGCCACCCAGCTCCTGTTCGCCGCGAAAGGGCAGAACATCCCGACCTTCCTCGTCGGCCACGTGACCAAGGATGGGAACATCGCGGGGCCCAAGGCGCTCGAGCACATCGTCGACACGGTGCTGTATTTCGAAGGGGAACGACATCACGCGCATCGCGTGGTGCGCGCCGTCAAGAACCGGTTCGGGGCGGTCAGCGAGCTGGGAGTGTTCGAAATGACCGGCGCGGGCCTGCGGGCCGTGGCCAATCCCTCCGCACTCTTTCTGGCGGAGCGCCCCGCCAACGCTCCCGGATCTGTCGTTCTGTGCTGCATCGAAGGCTCACGGCCGCTGCTGGTCGAAGTCCAGGCGCTCGTCAGCAGCAGTTCGCTCGGGAACGCCCGGCGGATGGCGAGTGGCATCGACCAGAATCGGCTGTCGCTTCTTCTCGCCGTGCTCGAAAAGCGCGCCGGGTTGAATCTCATCGGGGAGGATGTCTTCGTGAACATCGCGGGGGGGATGTCGGTCGACGAGCCCGCTGCGGATCTTGCCGTGATCGCCGCCGTGGCATCGAGCGTCCGTAACCGCCCGATCAAAGAGGGCACCGCGGTATTTGGTGAGGTCGGCCTCGCGGGTGAGGTCCGCGGAACGACGCAGGCGGCCCTCCGCGTGCGCGAGGCTGCGCAGATGGGGTTCACCCGCTGTGTGCTGCCGCCGGGCGGCTGCTCGCCCGTCGACCTGCCTGGCGGGATCCAGCTGGTTGAAGTGAAGACGATCAGCGAAGCCCTGGACGCCCTGATGGATTGGTAACCTGCCGAACCCACGGACCCGCGGACTGAATAGAATAGAGCTATGCCCTGGGTCCTCATGGTCCGCGTTCTCTTCGTCCTCGCGGTGACCTACGCGACGATCCTGACGCGGCCGTTCGGTCCGCCGATCGGGATCAACGTCGCCGCGGGAGTCGTACTCGGTATCCTGATGATCGCCTTGGAAACCCGCATGCGCAGTGCGGAGGTGACCGACCTGCTCGGCTCGCTCATCGGCGGGGCGATCGGTCTCGGGCTCGCCAAGACCATCGGTGCGGCGCTGTTCTGGGCCGACACCGGTGACAACCGCGTCATGTTTCTCCATAGCTTTGTTCTGCTCGTCTTCCCGTACCTGGGGCTCGTCATGGGAGCCCGCAAGGGGGAGTGGCTGGAACCCGCGCGCCTGGTCGCCCTCTTCCGCGACACCGGCCCGCTGAAGCGCTACAGGATCCTCGATACGAGCGTCATCATCGACGGGCGCGTGGCAGACATCTGCGAGACCGGCTTCCTCGACGGCACGCTCGTGATTCCGCAATTCGTACTGAAGGAGCTGCAGATGGTGGCCGACTCCGCGGACTCGCTGAAGCGGAACCGCGGACGTCGCGGTCTCGACATCCTCCAGAAGATCCAAAAGATGTCGGGCGTCGAGGTGATGATCTCCGACATCGATTTTCCGGAAGTACGGGAAGTGGATCTCAAGCTGATCGAGCTTGGCCGCACGCTGCAGGGCAAGATCGTGACGAACGATTTCAACTTGAACAAGGTGGCCCAGCTCCGCGGGGTCGACGTGCTCAACATCAACGAGCTGGCCAACGCGCTGAAACCGGTCGTCCTCCCGGGCGAGTTCATGAAGGTCTTCATCCTGAAGGAAGGCAAGGAGTACAACCAGGGGGTTGCCTACCTCGACGATGGAACGATGGTGGTGGTGGACAATGCGCGGCGCATGATCAGCCGCAACATCGACATCGTCGTGACGAGCGTGCTGCAGACCACGGCCGGAAAGATGATCTTCGGGCGGTAT
>JACDBQ010000496.1 GCA_013694845.1 Acidobacteriota bacterium | reverse complement strand
GAGACCGGCTGCGGCAGCGCGTCCTCGCGCATCGGGATCGAGACGCTGTCGCCATAGAGCGACGAGCTCGATGCGTAAACGAAACGGTGGATCGGCCGGTCGACGCAGGCTTCGAGCAGCTGCTGCGACGCGTCCACGTTGTTGCTGGTGTAGATCTGGAAGTCCTGCCCCCAGCTCCTTCGCACCCCGGCCTGCGCAGCCAGGTGATAGACGTGCGTCACCCCATGGAGGATGCCGGGCAGATCCGCGTCCTGGATCCGTGCCTCCACGAACGAGAAGCCGGCGCGGTGCGCATTCTCCGCGAGGTTCGCCTCCTTGATCGCCCTTGGATAGTAGTCGGTGAAGCAATCGAGACCGACGACGTGGGCGCCATGATCGAGCAGGGCGCCGGTCAGGTGCGAGCCGATGAAACCGGCCGCGCCGGTCACCAGGGCCTTCATGCGAATACCTGCCGGATGCGCTCAGGCAGGCGGCACGGGCGTCCCTCGGGGTTCACCGCCGCGTGGACGGTGTAGCCGTCTGCCGCGACCGAGCCGTCGTCCCGGCGCATGACCGTGTAGCTGAATTTCATCCTGACCGCGGAAACCATCTGCCCTTCCGTCCTCACTTCGATCTCGTCGTCATACCGCGCGGGGCGCCGATACTCGCAGTGCGCCTCGATCACGGGCAGGCTGACGCCCGCGATCTCCATTTCGCGATAGCTCCATCCGAGCGATCGCAACAGGTCCGTCCGCGCCACTTCGAACCACACCAGGAAGTTGGCGTAGTACACGACCCCCATCTTGTCGGTTTCGGCGTACCGGACGCGCAGCGTGGTGACCGACGCCGGCACGTCAGCGCGCCGCCGCTGAGCCGCCCGTGACCGTCCCGGCTGCGCCGCTGGCGGCGGCGCGAAGCTCCCGGGTCGCGGCCGCCGGGTCCGGCGTGCCGAAGATCGCCACACCGGCGACGAATATGGAGGCCCCAGCCGCGACGAGCCGGGCCACGTTGGTCGAGTCCACGCCGCCATCGACCTCGATCGGCGCGTCGTTACCGGCCGCATCGAGCAACGCGCGGACCGCCCGAACCTTAGACTCGCTTCGGGGAATGAAGGTCTGCCCGCCGAAGCCTGGATTGACCGACATCACGAGCACATGGTCCACGTCGCCGGCAACTTCCTCGATCGCCGAGACGGCGGTCGAGGGATTGAGGGCCACCCCGGCCTGCGCACCCAGCGACTTGATGTACTGGATCGTCCGGTGGAGGTGGGGCAGCACTTCGCAGTGCACCGTGAGTCGGGCGGCCCCGGCCTTGATGAAATCGTCGACGTAGCGGTCCGGCTCCTCGATCATCAGGTGGACATCGAGCGGGACGCGGGCCACCCGCTTCAACGACCGTACCACCGGAACGCCGATGGTGATGTTCGGCACGAAGTGCCCGTCCATCACGTCGACGTGAATCAGGTCCGCGCCGCCCGCCTCCACCTGGCCGATGCAATGGCCGAGAGCGGCAAAGTCAGCCGCAAGAATCGAGGGCGCAATGAGAATCGGCCGGCTCATCGACTGATTTCCAACGAGATCGTTTCACCGGGGGAGATCTGGAAACCGGCCTGAGGGTTCTGCCGCAACACAATCCCGGCGGGTACGCCCGGATACGGATGATCGCCGACGACCGCGACCCGGAAACCGCGCGCGCGGAGCAGGTCCGCGGCTCGGTCGCCGTTGACGCCGATCAGGTCCGGCATGACGAAGGTCAGCCCGCGTTCGCCCCGATTGATCAGGAGCGCGACCTGGAGTGCCGGCGTCTTCGCGGGCGGCGTCTGCGCGACGACCGCCCCGGACACATAGTCTGCGGACCGGACCTCCGACGCAGCGACCAGGTGTAATCCTTCCTGCTGCAAACGCAGTTGCGCGGTCCGTTCGGACTCGCCGACGAGCAGCGGAACGATGCTCGCGCGCGCCCCGGAACTGACCCAGACCTTGACGCTTCGATCGCGGCGCGTCCGGTCGCCGGCCGGCGGCTCCTGTGCGAGGACCTGCCCGGCGGGGACCTTCGGATCCACCCGCAGCGCCTCCTCGACCCGCAAATTCAGTCCGCCCGCGGCCAGCAGGGTGCGAGCGTCGTTCACGGTGCGGCCGGCAAGGGACGGGACCTCGACCTCGCGGGTCTTCAGCGCAAGACGCATCGACGCCACCGCAAAGAGGATGTAGGTCAGCAGCAGGGCGCCGCCCAGGAGCAGCAACTTGCCTGCGCTCCAGACGCGCGTCTTGAAGGCCATGGACTTCAGAAGCTTAGCGCAAGTCCTTATTTTTCACCAGCATGGCGGCGAAGAACGCTTCGAGTTGGTCGCGGAACGGCAGGGTCCGCAGAGGCTCGCCGACCAGCCGAAAATCGCGGTGACGGACCAGAAACCGTCCGACCACCTCGTCATTCTCTTCGGGCTCACTCGAGCACGTGGCATAGACGAGCGCGCCACCGGGCACGACGACGGCGGACGAATGGTCGAGCATGGCCGACTGCGCCTGGGTCAACGCCTCGAAGTCCGACTCCTGCCGGCGCCACTTGATGTCCGGATCCCGCCGCAACGTGCCAAGCCCCGAGCACGGCGCGTCCAGCAGCACGCGGTCGAATACCGGATGGACGGGCAGTGGCGCCAAGGCATCAGCCTGCACGATGAACACATTCGCGGCCCCGGTGCGGACGACCGCCTGCCGCAGTAGATTCACCCGGCGGTCCCGGAGGTCGCAGGCAACAATCGTCCCGCGAAGGTCCATCGCTGCCGCCATGGCGATGGTTTTACCTCCGGGCGAGGCGCACGCATCCAGCACCCGCTCGCCCGGCGTCGCGCCGGCGTACGTGCCAACCAGTTGCGAGGCTTCGTCCTGGATGATGAACAACCCCTGGTCGTGCAGACCCGTCGCCAGCGGGTTGCCCTTGCGTACGAGCAGAGCATCCGCCGCGTGGGACGCCTGGTCGCAGTCGATTCCGAAGGTGGCAAGCCGGGCCGCGAGCGCGTCACGGGTAATCCGGAGCGTGTTGGCTCGAAGGGTCAGCGGAGCGGGGGCGTTGTTGAAACGGGCCCACGCCTCGGCGTGGGCGAACCCGTAGCGATCCAGCCACCGCGACACGAGCCAGGCTGGATGCGACAGGGTGATCGAGAGATACGCCAGTGCCGCGGAGCGGTCAGCCGGATCAGCCGGACGTGCCGGGAGCGGCAGCGTGTCACGCTCGCGCGTCACCCGGCGCAACATGGCGTTGACCAGGCCGGACGCGCTGCGCTTGCCCGCCTTGCCGGCCAGATCGACGGCGTCTTTCACCGCGGCGGACGCCGGGACCCGATCGAGATGCAGAATCTGGAACATCGTCAGGCGCAGGATGTCGACGACTTCCGGATCCAGCTTTTTCAGCGGACGGTTGGTAAAGGCGGCGATGACGTGATCGAACGCTCCCTGCCAGCGCAGCGTCCCGGTGGCGATCTCTCCGGCGAGCGCGCGGTCGCGCTCGTCCTGCAGACGTGTGCGCCCACGCGCCAGCGCTGAGCCCAGGTCTGCACGGCCGGCGCCAACGGTCCGAAGGATCTCGAAAGCCGCAAGCCGCGCGGGTGCAATCATCTATTTATCGGCGGGGCCCCCTGCACCCCGCCTGGCGCCCTTCACTCGCTCCCGCTCCGTTCCGGTCGCGTCGGTCGCGGCGGGATCCCCGGCACCCCGCCTGGCGCCCTTCACTCGCTCCCGCTCCGTTCCGGTCGCGTCGGTCGCGGCGGGATCCCCGGCACCCCGCCT
>JACDBQ010000482.1 GCA_013694845.1 Acidobacteriota bacterium | reverse complement strand
CCCACGCATTGGTTGCGCCGATCTTCGCCTGCACCATGCATGCGGTGCTCGGAAAGATCGTGTCGGGGGTCGTCGTGCCGACGACGATGAAACCAATCTGCTCTGGCGCCACGCCGGCCTGTTGCATCGCGCCGATCGCGGCTTCCTTCGCCAGGTCCGACGTGGCGACACCCGGCTCGACGATGTGGCGCTGCTTGATGCCGGTGCGCTGGAGGATCCACTCGTTGCTGGTCTCGACGAGCCGTTCGAGGTCCAGGTTCGTGAGCAGCTTCGGCGGAACATAGGTCGACAGGCCGGCGATCTTCACCCGGCGAATCGAGGCCGCCCTGGAGGGCCGCGCTACCGCGTTCGTACCGGCATCACTCACCACAAACGATCCTTTCCAGGGGCAGGAAGCCCGAAATACTCGTAGGCGCGCGGCGTGGCGACGCGGCCGCGCGGGGTGCGGTCCAGGAACCCTATCTGTATCAGGAATGGCTCATAGATGTCCTCGAGCGCGTCACGTTCTTCACTCATGGCGGCTGCGAGGCTGGCGACGCCCACCGGGCCGCCACTGAACTTGTCGATGATCGTGCGGAGCAACCGCCGGTCCACCTCGTCGAAGCCATGTTCATCGACTTCGAGGAGCTTCAAGGCCCGTCGCGCGACGTCCACGGAAATCCGCCCGTCGGCGCGTACCTGCGCGTAGTCGCGCACGCGCCGTAACAACCGGTTCGCCACGCGTGGGGTGCCACGCGAGCGCCTGGCGATGTCGGTCGCGGCGTCTGGCTCGATCTCGACGCCGAGGATTCGGGCCGAGCGGCGGACGATCTCATAGATATCGAGCTCGGTGTAGTAATCGAGCCGGTGGACGATCCCGAACCGCGCGCGCAGCGGAGAGGTCAGCAGCCCCGTGCGCGTGGTGGCGCCCACCAGCGTAAAGCGTTGAACCGGCACTTTGACGGATCGCGCTCCCGGCCCCTGCCCGATCATGATGTCGAGCTCGTAATCCTCCATGGCGGGATAGAGGATCTCCTCGATGGCTGGAGCCATCCGGTGGATCTCGTCGATGAACAGCACCTCGCGCGCCTGCAGGTTGGTCAGCATCGCCGCCAGGTCGCCGGCCTTCTCGATCACCGGCCCAGCGGTCGGGCGAATCGCCACGCCGAGCTCATTGGCGATCACCGTGGCCAGCGTCGTTTTGCCCAGCCCGGGCGGACCGTAGAGCAGGACGTGATCGAGCGCCTCGCCGCGCTGCTTCGCGGCAGTGATCGAGACGTGCAGGTTCTCGCGGATCCTCTCCTGTCCGATGTACTCGTCCAGCGTCCGCGGGCGAAGCCCCGCCTCGTACTGAACGTCTTCGTCGACGCGCGACGCGGCGAGGAGTCTATCGTCGGACATCAGACCGCCGGGCCATCCGCAATGCCGTCACGACCCCTTCATGAGCGCGCGCAGCACCGCGCGAAGCGCACTCTCGAATGGCGCATCCGGAGACCGCCCGATCTCCTTGTCGACCGTCTTCTCGGCGGTAACACGCTGATAGCCGAGATTCATGAGCGCGGACAGCAGATCCGCTCGCAGCTGGTCTTCAGGCGGCGCGGGCTTCGCGGAATCGGCGGCAGCCTGCAACGACTGCGGCAGGCGATCCTTCAGCTCGAGACCGATGCGTTCGGCGGTCTTCTTCCCCACACCCGGGATGGCGGTCAGTCTGGCGACGTCCTGCGCCCGGATGGCCCGCACGAGGTCGGGAGGCTCAATGCCGGAAAGCACGGCCAGCGCGAGTTTCGGGCCGATGCCGCTGATTGAGATCAGGCGCTCGAACAGCTCCTGCTCCAGCGACGTCGCGAAGCCGTAGAGCGCAATGACGTCCTCACGCACGTGGGTGTAGACGCGGACGGCCACCTGTGCACCCAGCTCGCCGACGACGTAGAACGTCGAGAGCGGCACCTGGACATCGTACCCGATCCCCTGCACATCGACGATGATACGCCCCGGCGTTTTCGCGGCCAGCGTACCGGCAAGCCGGGCGATCACGAAGGCCTGAACTCCCGCCAACTTCTCGCCGTGCCACGCGGCGCGCGGTGATAGCGGATCGTCTCGGCCACCGCCCCGGTCGACGCGTGCAGGTGACAGATCGCGACGGCGAGCGCGTCTGCGACATCGTGCGGCGAGGGCGTGTGGTCCATCCCGAGCAGCAACTTGATCATCTGCTGGACCTGCGGCTTCTCGGCGCGGCCGTAGCCCACGACAGCGCGTTTGATCTCGGTCGGCGCGTACTCCACGACCGGCAGACCCGCCTCGGCGGCAGCCAGGAGCGCCACACCGCGAGCGTGCCCGAGTTTCAGCGCGCTGCGGACGTTGCGGGCGTGGAAAATCGTCTCGACGGCCACGCAATCCGGCTGGCACTCAGCGAGCAGCGCCGCGAGACCCGCGTGAATGTGCTTGAGTCGTTCGGGGAAAGTGGCGGTGGCAGGCGCGGCAAGCGAGCCGCAGAGCACAAGGTGATGGCGGCTGCCGGAATGCTCCACGCAGCCGTAGCCGGTACGTTCGGAGCCGGGATCGATTCCGAAAATCTTCACGCCAACGAAGCCTCGATCTCCTTCTCTTCGATATCCGCGTTCGACCACACCTTTTTCGTGTCGTCGTGATCCTCGACCGCCTCCATCAGCTTGACCATCTGATGCGCGGGCTTGCCTTCCAGCTTCACGTAGTTCTGCGGCAGGAACGCGAGCTCGGCGGCTCCTGGTTCGATCTTCAACGCCTTGACCGCTTCGAGCACTTTCTGGAAGGCGTCGGGCGTCGACAGGATCTCCCAACTGTCGCCATCGTCGCGGAGGTCGTCCGCGCCCGCCTCGAGCGCGGCAGCCATCAGGGTATCTTCGTCGGCCTTGGTCTTCTCGACCACGATATAGCCCTTGCGATCGAACATCCAGGCGACGCTGTTCTCAGCCGCCAGGTTTCCGCCGTACTTGCCGAGCATGTGGCGAAGTTCCCCGACCGTACGATTCTTGTTGTCGGTCAGGGTTTCGATGATCACGGCGGCGCCGCCGGGGCCGTAGGCTTCGTAGGTGATTTCATCGTACGAAACGCCGGGCAACTCACCCGTGCCGCGCTGAATCGCCCGCTTGATGTTGTCGGCGGGCATGTTCACTGACTTGGCTTCGGCGACAATCGTGCGCAGGCGCGGATTCTGGTCGGGATCCCCGCCACCGCCTCGAGCCGCGACGGTCAGTTCCTTGATGATGCGCGTGAAAATCTTGCCGCGCTTGGCGTCGGCCGCGCCCTTCTTATGCTTGATCGTGTGCCATTTTGAATGGCCGGACATGCAGGAAACCCCCGAATTATCGAAAGAAAATGACCGTTGATGTTACCACAAACGGCTCGGGTCAAGCCTTCTCGGCGATGATCACCCAGACGTCCGATCTGGCGTCCCACGGCCCGCCGCGGTAGTCGCCGAGCACTGCCCGGATACTGAAACCGCCCGTCTCTAGCCGCCGGGACATCTGCGAAACCGACAGTGTCCTGAACGTGAGCGAGAAGCGGTGGACGGTTCGAGCACGTCCCTTGTGCTCGACGTACTCGTGATCGAAGATCGTCAGCCGCCGGCGCGTGTCCTGGCGAACCGACTCGATCAGCGTGAGCTCGGTAGCGCGTCCCTTCAACCCGGCGAGGCTCGTCCGCCGTTCATATTCGTCCCAGCGCGGGAGGTCAGGCACCAGGTCGACGACGAACAGGCCGCCGCGAGGCAGCAGCGCGCCGACCGACGCGATCGTGGCCTGCAAGTCCTTTTCCCGGGTCAGCGACTGCAGGATGCCGTACGGCGCCATCGCAAGCGAGAAACCGGACCGCTTCCGGAAAGGCAGAGAGCGGATGTCACCGCGAACCAGCGAGGCGGATCCCTCGAAGCGGCCACGACGCAGCCGTTGCCGCGCGCGTTTCAGCATCGGTTCAGACCGGTCGATACCGATGACGGTGGCGCCGGCGCGGGCGACCGGAATGGTGATCCGACCGGTCCCGCATCCGAGCTCGAGGACGCGTCCGGCCTGCGCCCCACCGAGGCGCTCCCAGAACGCGACATCGCGCCGCGCGACCGTCTGTGCGTTCTCCCAGTCGTAGAAAGGGGCATAGGCATCCCACCCCTTCCAGCCCTCCGCGGGCGCAGCCTCTTTCACTGCTCTCGCTCGCCGACGGTCGCAAAGAGCAGCGCGTTCTGGATCTCGACGAACCCGCTCCCCGCCGCGGCCGCCGAAGCCGCGTAGCGGTCGAGCACCTTGAGATAGTCCTGGCCGAGCCTGCGAATCGCCTCGTCGGGCGCTTTGTCGATCTCCTCCGCGATGTTCTCGCGCCGGTTGTGCCAGGTCTCTTCAGCCGGCGCGCCGAGCCGCGCGCCCGATACCGGGAAGACGTGCACACTGAGGGGCTCGATCCCGTGTTGTGAGAACAGGGTCGGCAGCTGGGGACCGACCGCCGGCTCCGACGCGTCACCGCGCGCTTCGGCCAGCGCCGAGAAGAATCGGCGTGCTGCCTCGTGAGCGCGCCGGCCGTCCTCTACCGAACTGTAGAAATAGCGCGCGGAGTTGTCGGGTTCGACGGCGACGACGCGGCCGCCCGGCCGGGTGACCCGGGCCATCTCCCTGACCGCCCCTTTGACATCGCTGATGTGCTGCAGCACGGCGACGCAGAAAACCGAATCGAATGTCGCCTCGGGGAAAGGGAGACGGCAGGCGTCGGCGGCGGCGAAATGCGCGTGGATGTTGTGCGCGCCTGCGG
>JACDBQ010000442.1 GCA_013694845.1 Acidobacteriota bacterium | reverse complement strand
TCCAGAGTGAGCGCGTTCCAACCGGTGCGACCACCACGGACCGTCATGACGCCAGTCGCGCGTGAGTCGCGTAATGCCGCGCTGATTGCCGCCGGGATCCTCTCTGCCGGTCTCGGGCTACACGGCTTTCTCCTCCCGAGCAACCTGATCGACGGCGGGGTGACCGGCATTTCGATGCTGCTCTCGAAGGTGAGCGGCTGGCCGCTTGCCGTCCTGATCCCGGTCGTCAACCTGCCGTTCATCTTCGTCGGCTACAAACATCTCGGCACGTCCTTCGCCGTACGCAGCGCGATCGCCATCGGCGGCCTGGCGTTGGCGCTGGCCTTTCTTCACGTTCCGCTGATCACCAACGACCGCGTGCTCGATGCGGTCTTCGGTGGCTTCTTCGTGGGGGCCGGGATCGGGCTGGCGGTCCGCGGCTCGGCCGTGCTCGACGGCACCGAGATCGCCGCACTCCTGATCAGCCGAAGCAGCGCGATGGTGAAGGTCGGCGACGTCATCCTCGCCTTCAACGTGGTCCTGTTCATCGTCGCCATGGCGGTGCTTGGCGTGGAGTCGGCGCTCTATTCGATCCTTACCTACATGTCGGCCGCGCGGACGCTCGATTTCATCATCCACGGCATCGAGGAATATATCGCCGTGACGATCATGTCTGACGAGAGCGATTTCATCCGGCGGCGGATCACCGGGGAGCTCGGCCGGGGGGTGACCGTATATCGTGCCCGCGGCGGTCATAGCGGTGACGAACGCGAGATTCTGTACTGCGTGGTGACGCGCCTCGAGATCGGCCGGGTGAAAATCATCGTCCGCGAAGTTGACGAGCGCGCCTTTGTCGTGATTCACCCCCTGGCCGACGTCCAGGGGGGAACGGTCCGGAAGCGCGCGCTGCACTAGTCAAGGCTCCGTGCTTAGGCTTTAGGCTCTAGCAAGGCCCAAAGCCGAAGCTCAAAACCGAAAGCCAGACCGAAAGCCGAGAGCCCAATAGAAGGAGTTTATCGATGAAGAGATCCCAGCGGTCGCGTCTCTGCGTGCGCCTGTTGCCGTGGCTGGTGCTGCCGGCCATCACGATCGTGGCTTTGAAGGCCGCGCCAAATGGCGAGCCGACGAAGCTGTTGCGATCGCCCGCGATCAGCGCGACGCAGATTGCGTTCGCCTACGCGAACAACATCTGGGTGGTCGAGCGCGCCGGGGGGACGGCGCGCCGGCTGACGAGCTTCCAGGGACAGACCTCGAATCCCCACTTCTCCCCCGATGGCCAGACGATCGCGTTCACCGGTGAGTACGCCGGAAACACGGACGTCTACACCGTCCCGGCGGAAGGTGGCGAGCCGAAGCGCCTCACCTGGCATCCCGGCGGCGACACGGTCCAGGGCTGGATGCCGGAGGGCAAGTCGATCGTCTTTGCGTCTGGCCGCGCCACGTGGGCGCCGAGCGGCGCGCCACGTTTCTGGACCGTCCCGGTCGAGGGGGGCGTGGAGCAGCCGATGCCGCTCCCGCGCGCCTACCAGGGGAAGGTTTCGCCTGACGGGACCCGGGTGGCGTACCGGATGAACACGTCGTGGGACGAGGAGCGCCGCAACTATAAAGGCGGCCAGAACCGGCCGGTGTGGATCGTCGATTTGAAAACCTTCGACCTGGTCTCGCCGCCATGGACCGACTCACACGACAAGGATCCCGTATGGGTGGGTGACACGGTGTATTTCCTGTCGGACCGCGACGGCGTCCACAACGTCTGGTCCTTCGAGTCGAAGTCGAAGAAGCTCGCGCAGGTTACGAAGTTCACCGATTTCGACGTAAAAACGCTGAACTCCGGCGCCGGGATGGTCGTGTTCGAACAGGCCGGGCAGGTGCACGCCCTCGATCCGAAGAGCGGCCGTTCGCAGGTCCTGAACATCCGTGCAGTCGGGGACTTTCCCTGGATGATGCCGCGCTGGGAAGACGTCACGTCCCGGATGAGCAACATCGCCCTCTCGCCGACCGGCCGGCGCGTCGTCGTGGAGGCGCGCGGAGAGATTTTCACGATCCCCGCCGAAAAGGGAGACGTCAGGAACCTGACCGCTTCGGCGTCGTCGGCAGAGCGGGCGCCCGCGTGGTCCCCCGATGGCAAGTATGTCTCGTACTTCAGCGACAAGTCGGGCGAGTACAAACTGGTGCTCGAAGAGCAGGATGGTCTGAAGCCGCCGCGCGAGATCACCATTCCCAAGGCGAACTATTACTACACCCCGGCGTGGTCGCCGGATTCGAAGAAGCTGCTCTACACCGACACCAACCTGAACGTCTGGGTGATGGATGTCGCGAGCGGGCAGGCAAAGATCGTGGGCAACGACCCGTGGATGGTCCCGCAGCGGACGCTCAATCCGACGTGGAGTCCCGACTCGAAGTACGTCGCATTCGCCAGCCGGCTCAACTCGTTGTATCGCGCCATCATCGTGGCGAATGTCGAGACCGGCGAGAAGAAGCACGTGACCGACGGCCTCGCGGACGCCATGTACCCGGTCTGGGATGCCGGCGGCAAGTACCTCTGGTTCCTCGCCTCCACGAACTTTGCGTTGCGATCCCAGTGGCTGGACATGACGTCCTACGACCGCGAGGAAACCTTCGGCCTGTATGTCGCGGTGCTGAAAATGGGGGATCCCAGTCCGCTACTTCCTGAAAGCGACGAAGACACGGGCATTCCCGCGGGCGGGCCGGGTGGCGGCCGCGGCGGACGGGGTCAGACCCCAGGCAGCGATCCCGCGCCGACAGACGCCGACTCCGCCGGTCCACAGCCCCAGACGCCTGCACGTCCGCGAACGCCGGTGACGGTGCAGATCGACTTCGACGGGCTCCAGGGCCGCATCGTCTCGGTGCCCGGCGTGCCCGAGCGCGAGTACTCGGAGTTGAAGGCCGGAGCTCCGGGGACCGTGTTCTATCTCGAGGCGGGCAGCGGTGGCGGACGCGGTGGCGCCGGCGGCAGCGCGCTTCAGCGTTACCGGCTCAGCGACCGGCGAGCCGCGACGTTCGTCTCGGGGATCGCCGAATATGACGTGAGCGCGGACGGCCGGAAGCTGCTCTATCGCACGGGTGGAGCCGGCGGCGGACGCGGCGGCAGGGGCGGCGGTGAAGGGGCGGCCGGCGGCGCGGGGCTGTTCCTGGTCGACGCGGACCGCACTCCACCGCAGGCTGGCCAGGGCCGCCTCACCGCCTCGCTTCGGATGTACCTGGAACCCAAAGAAGAGTTCAAGCAGATCTTCAACGAAGGCTGGCGCCATCAGCGTGACTATCTGTACGTGACCAACACGCACGGGAGTGACTGGCCGAAGATGAAGACGATGTACGGATCGTTACTGCCGTACGTGAATCATCGCGCGGACCTGAACTACCTGCTCGACAACATGGGCGCCGAAATCGCCGTAGGGCACTCCTACGTCCGCGGCGGCGACATGCCCGGTGTGCCGCAGTCGCCGGGCGGCCTGCTCGGCGCCGACCTGGTGGTCGAGAACAGCCGATACAAAATCACGCGGATCTACGACAACGAAAGCTGGAATCCGGACTTGCGTGCGCCGCTCGCTGCGCCCGGCGTCGAGGTGTCGGTTGGCGACTACATCCTGGCGATCAACGGGATCGAGCTGCGAGCGCCCGACAACATCTACCGTCTGCTCGACGGCACGGCCAACCGGCAGACGGTTCTCGCGGTCAACGCCAAGCCGGTGCTCGAGGGCTCGCGGCAGGTCACGGTGATCCCGGTCGCGAACGAGCAGGGGCTTCGCACCCGCGCCTGGGTGGAGCACAACCGGCGCACGGTGGACAAGCTGTCGAAGGGTCAGCTCGCGTACGTGTATGTCCCCAACACCGGCCAGCCCGGCTACACCTCTTTCAACCGCTACTACTTCGCACAGCAGGACAAGCAGGGGGCGATCATCGACGAGCGATTCAATGGGGGCGGATCCGCCGCTGACTACATCATCGAGATCCTCGGCCGCGACTTCGACGGTTACTTCAATAACGTCGCCGGTGACCGGATGCCGTTCACCAGTCCGTCCGCTGGCATCTGGGGACCCAAGGTGATGATCATCAACGAGATGGCAGGGTCCGGAGGCGATCTGATGCCCTACATGTTCAAGCGGCGCGTCATTGGCCCGCTGGTCGGGAAGCGGACGTGGGGCGGCCTCGTCCACACGGCGGACACCCCGCCATTCGTCGATGGCGGATCCATGATCGCGCCGCGTGGCGGGTTCATCACCCGTGACGGGAAGTGGGCGATCGAAAACGAAGGCGTAGGTCCCGACATCGATGTCGAGAACTGGCCCCGTGACGTCATCGCCGGCAAGGATCCGCAGCTCGAGCGCGCCGTCGACGAGGCAATGAAACTGCTCAAGGCGACTCCGGTCAACCGCATGATCACCGAACCCGCGCCGCCCACCTGGGGTAAGCGGAAGGGGGGCTAGAGAGATTGCGGATTGGGGATTGGGGATTGGGGATCGCGGAGCCGCTCACACTCATGACTGCCGCACCAGACGCCCAGCAAAATCATTCGCAGCCGCCCGTCGCCCGTAAGGTGCGGAACGAAACGAAGATCCACGGCTACACTCTCGAGGACGATTACTCCTGGCTGCGCCAGAAGTCGGATCCCGAGGTGATCAAGCACCTCGAGGCTGAGAACGCTTATACCGAAACCGCGATGGCGGCGACCAAGGCAGTGCAGGAGACGCTCTACAAGGAAATGCTCGGCCGGATCAAACAGACGGACCTGAGCGTGCCGTCCCGTACTGGTGGCTACTGGTACTACTCGCGGACTGAGGAGGGCAAGCAGTACCCCTATATGTGCCGGCGCAAGGGCACGATGGCGGCGCCCGAGGACCTGTTGCTGGACCTCAACGCGCTCGCCGAAGGTCACAACTATCTCGGCCTCGGCGGATATTCGGTCAGCGATGACGCCAACTGGCTGGCCTACTCGGTCGATACGAGCGGTTACCGGCAGTACACGCTGTTCGTGAAGGACCTCCGGTCTGGCGCTCTGTCGAGCGAGAAGATCGAGCGGGTGGGCTCAATCGTCTGGGCCAACGACCACAAGACGATCTTCTACACCACCGAGGATCCGGTATCGAAGCGCTCCGACAAGGCCTGGCGGCATGCGGTCGGCAGCGACACGAGTGACCTGGTGTACGAAGAAAAGAGCGAGCTGTTCGATGTCGGCGCCGGCCGGTCGCTCGACAGGAAGGTGATCTTTCTCGCCTCCTATGCCAAGACCTCACGCGAGTACCGCTACCTGCCGGCGGATCGACCCCTGGCAGACTTCAAAGTTGTCCTACCGCGGGCAGACGGGCACGAATACGACGTCGATCATTACGACGGCCAGTTCTACATCACGACCAACCAGGGCGCGAAGAACTTCAAGGTCGTGACGGCGCCGATGAACGATCCGGCGGAGAAGAACTGGAACACGTTCATCGCCCACAACCTGGCCGTCAAGATCGAATCCCTGTCCTTCTTCACGGGCCACCTGGTGGTCTCGGAACGCGAGCGGGGTCTGAATTATCTTCGCGTCATCGACATGACCTCGAAGAAATCGCACCGGGTCGCAACCGACGAACCAGACTACGCCATGGGCCTTGGCGCAAACCCCGAGTTCGAAACCCAGACGATCCGCTACACCTACCAGTCGATGGTGACGCCGTCCACCGTGTACGAGTACGACCTGCACACCAGGGAACGGAAGCTCCTCAAGCGCCAGCAGGTTCTCGGCGGCTACGATCCGGAGCGCTACGAGGCGAAGCGGATCTGGGCGCCCGCGCGCGACGGTAAGCAGGTGCCGATCTCGCTGGTGTACCGCAAGGGGTTGAAGCTCGACGGTCAGGCGCCGCTGCTTCTCTACGCCTACGGGTCCTACGGCGCGTCGATGGCACCGACGTTCTCGTCCAGCCGCCTCAGTCTCCTCGACCGGGGCGTCGTCTACGGCATTGCCTACATCCGCGGGGGTGGCGAGCTCGGCGAAGAATGGCGCGAGCAGGGCCGCATGATGCAGAAGCTGAACACGTTCAACGACTTCATCGACAGTGCGGATTACCTGGTGAAGAACAAATACACGTCAAACACCGGACTCGTGATCCAGGGGGGAAGCGCCGGCGGGCTGTTGATGGGCGCTGTGGCGAACATGCGCCCGGACTTTTTCAAGGCGGTCGTCGCGCAGGTGCCGTTCGTCGACGTGATGAACACGATGCTCGACTCGTCGCTGCCGCTCACAACCAGCGAGTACCCCGAGTGGGGGAATCCGAACGAGAAACCGGCGTTCGATTACATCATGCAGTACTCCCCTTACGACAACATCAAGGCGCAGCCGTATCCCGCCATGCTGGTGCAGGTGTCGTTGAACGACAGCCAGGTGCCGTACTGGGAGGGAGCCAAGTTCGTCGCGAGGCTGAGGGGGATGAAGACCGACGATCACCCGGTCCTGCTGAAGACCAACCTCGGCGCCGGGCACGGCGGCGCGTCAGGTCGATACGACGCCCTTCGGGAGACGGCTTTCACCTACGCGTTCGTGCTCTGGCAGATGGGATTGAGCTGACGCTGTCAGCTATCAGCTATCAGCTCTGGCCTGTTGCCTCAGCTTCAGCTTTCATCCTCGATAACAGTGAGGCTGAAAGCTGATACCTGAGTGCTGATAGCTTTCTTACTACTTCGGCATGATGACGGTGTCAATGACGTGGATCACGCCATTGCTCGCCATCACGTCAGCCTTGACGACCGACGCGTTGTCGATCATCACCTTCCCGCCGCTCACGCCGATCTTCACGTTCGAACCCTGCACCGTCTTTGCTGACTTCAGCTTCATGACGTCGGCCGCCGTGACCTTGCCCGCCACGACGTGATAGCTCAGGATGCGGATCGCGCTGGTCTTCAGCGTCGGCCTCGAGCACTTTTTCACCGAACCCTCCCGGCGGCCCACCCTCGCCGTTGTGCGTCGATCGGAACGCAAGCGCTTCCCGGAACGGCTTGGTGATGCGGACCCGGCCTACTAC
>JACDBQ010000441.1 GCA_013694845.1 Acidobacteriota bacterium | reverse complement strand
GATCACGCCCGTTCCGGCGCGTGGCGTCGGCGGCTGATCCCGCGCAGGTAACTGTGCCGTCACCGCCGTGCCGACGAGGAGCAGGCCGAGGAGGAGGAGCGGTGGAGTGTCCGAAACAACCGGTCGTCGGATCATCGAAATCGTACCGGCCACGCTGAAGAACGTCAGCCAGTACCGCCGAGTCGTGGGGCCGGTCACGTCAAACAAGATAGCCGATTACGCAGCTTTTTTCTCGACTGCGTCCAGGAGACCGACCCAGTTCCGAGAGTGACCAGACGTGCGTCCAGCGGCAACGGAAGACGCGATCCGCTTGCTCGACGGACGACACGCCGGGCTCGAACGTGCCGAGGATCTTGCAGATATTCAGGACACTCGGGAACTGGTGAGGTCCACCTTCGCCAAGGCTACGGTGGACAACCTTCGCGTGGCGTGCCAACCGTAGCTCACGCGCATTGGGCAAGCGTGAGCGAAGGTTGGAGCGGGCTACGGGGATCGAACCCTCTTGACCCGTGTCTAAGTTGGTGATGGCGCGCGACTTCTGGTCCTAACTAAGGGTTCGATTGCCAACTGTATACGGGCATCTCGTTGTCTACGAGGGTCCCCGCCAGGCCTCGGCAATCTGCCCCAGTCGTGGAGACATTTTGGAGACGGCTCTGGCCCCTGCAGCTAAGGCGTGTATTCATCCGCAATCAGGTCGGAGCACGTGCGATGCGGAATGCCGAGAGATTACGAGGCCTTCAGAAGGGATGCCTTGACGGCTGCAGGCAGGTCGATGGCGACGAAACGACCTGCCGAGAACAGATAGTCCTCGCCGCTCTCGTCGACAATGCGAAGGTCCCCCTCGCTCTTGGCGTCCTTGTCGGAAACGACGACGTAGATCTTGTTGCGCTCGAGCGAGGCCTCGTATCCATCATTGTCGACGCAGACAGCGAAGTGACGGCCAGTCGCCACGGTCTTTCGAGATCTAGTCGAGGTACTTCTTGCGCTTGAGTTCTTTCTTGCCGATGCCATGTGCTTCATACCAGTGCAGTTCAGCGCGCCGCATCCGCCCGTCCTTCAGTCGTATGCGCGCGACGCCCTTCATCTTCCGCCTGCGGCCCTTGCCATACAAGCGCCGCAGGCGCGGCAGCTCGCGAATGCCTTTCCCAGTTGCAATCGTCTCGACGTCGGTGAGGGCGCCGAAAGGCTCGAAGTCCATCCGGGCGTCCATTCTAGCGCCCGCAACCACCTCCCGAGCGATATTCTGGTCGGTGGAAGGACATCGAGCTATGTCGAGCTGGCCTGTCTTGGGCGGCGCTTATAACGGATCGCTGCTGCTGCCAGCCGGCGGCTACGCTTTGTCTCCGCGCGGTGGGCCTTGCGGGTTCTCCAGAGACGGCCAGGGAATGCCGAGCAGGTCGACCAACGCCGCGACCTCGACGGGAGTCAGCGGCCGGGCGTTGCTCTCGTGGGAAATGCCTCGATCGAACACGCCAATGTTGGTGAGCAGCCGAGCGCCGCCATGGAAGGCCAGCACGCGTCCCCGGGTCCCTCCTCCTAAGATGACGTGCCAGCCATCTCGATAGCGGCCAATGAACGCGCCATGTCCTGATAGCTGCGGTCCCAAACTCCATCCTCGACGCGCACTGTGCTCTTTGGCACAGACGGCAGCCTGAGCACGAGTCAAACTTATGGGTCAGCTTCGTCGAGACAGGAGACGCGACAGCGCCCGTTCCGCCGGGCGACATCGAGCGTCGAGGTTTTCGGCGGACGAGCCCTCGGACGATTTCTCCGTTGAAGTTCTCGTCCGCTGCAGGGCGCGGCATCGAAGAGGTGTTCCTAGCGCCGTCGCGCGGCGGCGGCTCACTGTCGAGCGGTCCGACTGCCGGGGTCACGTGACGGTCCCGAAAGGCGGGAGGTCGCGCCGCCTGCCCATGACCGAGCGTCTGACGAGCGCGCTCAACGGATCATGGCATCTGCGGTCGGCGCGGGCCTGTGTATGCGCGCGCAGTGTATGCCAAATGAACGTCCATCACGCGGGATCAGGTCATCAAGGCCATTCGTGGCGCGCAGCGAGTCGCGGGTGTGCCCCAGGCAGGCGTGCATGTGTTGCGTCACAATTTCTGTTCACATCTCGCGATGAAGGGCGCGCCGGCTCGCGCCATCCAGGAGCTGGCGGGCAACGCGGACCTGTCCACGACCCAGCGCAACATGCACCTGAGCCCTGCAGCGACCGAAGACGCGATTCGGTTGTTGGACGGGCGCCGCGCCGACCTCAAGGTCGCGCAAAGCGTGGAGACATAGGGGAGACGCGATCGGCGACGTCTGGAAGTGATCTATTCCGCGAGAGTTAGTGGAGCGGGCTACGGGGATCGAACCCGTCTGACTGGCTTGGGAAGCCAGGACATTACCACTATGCTAAGCCCGCGAAGACAGTGCGTGGATGGTCAGTTTACCACGCAGGAACGGCCCTGAGCTTTGGACTTTGGGCTCCGGGCCGAACAGGGAGCGCAGCCGAGCGGCGAGAAAGAGCCCAAAGCCGGAAGTCTGAAGCCCAGAGCCCGAAGCCCAAAGCCGACCTCAGCCCCGGATGAACGCCAGCACCTCGTCCCGCTTCTTCTCCATCAGCTCCTGCGTCACGGCCTCGATGTTCAGCCGGAGCATCGGCTCCGTATTCGATGCTCGCACGTTGAAGTGCCAGTCGTCGTACTCCGCGGAGATGCCGTCCAGCGAGTAGACGCGGCCATCGCTGTACTTGGCCGAGAGGCCATCCAGCTTGGCCGGGATGAGCCCCATGTCGCTCAGCTTCGTGTTGATCTCCCCCGAAATGAAGTACTTCTCACGCAGCGGGGCCAGCAGTTCGCGCAGCGTCTGCCCTTTGATCGACATCAGCTCGAGGATGAGCAGCGCGGGAATGAAACCATTGTCGGCGTAGAAGTAATCGCGGAAGTAATAGTGCCCGGTGACCTCGCCGCCGAAGAGCGCTCCCTCCTCACGCATCCGCTGCTTGAAGAACGCGTGACCCACGCGGTTCATCAGCGCGGTGCCGCCGTAGCGGGCGGCGGTGTCCTTCACGGCATAGCTGGCGCGCACGTCATAGACGATCTTCGCCCCCGGGTGCTTCAGCAGGAACGCCTCGGACAGGAGCGCGGTGATGAAGTCGCCGGCAATGAACTCGCCGCTGCCGTCGATGAAGAATACGCGGTCCGCGTCGCCGTCCCACGCGATCCCGATGTCGGCCTTGTCTTTGATCACGCGGGCGACAATGTCCCGCCGGTTCTCTTCGATCAGCGGGTTGGCCTCGTGATTGGGGAACGTGCCATCCACGTCGAAGCACAACCGGGTCGTCCGGCACGGCAGCTGGTCGAACAACTTCGGCGCAATCATCCCGGCCATTCCGTTCCCGGCATCGAGCACGACGTTGAACGGCTTGATCGTCGCGATGTCGATGAACGACAACACCTTCGTCACGTAATCCGCGATCACATCCATCGTCGAAACGGTGCCGCGCGTCGCCGCCGGCGGGGGGAGCTGGCCGCCGGCGATCAGGTCGCGGATGTCGTTGATCCCGGCGTCGCCACTCAGCGGGAACGCCTCCTTGCGCACCATCTTGATGCCGTTGTATTCCTTCGGATTGTGGGACGCGGTGATCTGGACGCCGCCGTCGTGCCCATCACGGGCGACGGCGAAATACATCATGTCGGTGCCCATCATCCCGTAGTCGACGACATCAGCACCCTGTTCGGTGGCCCCCTCGACGAAGGCCGCCGCCACGGAGGGCGAGGACAGGCGCATGTCGCGGGACACCGCGATTCGCTTGGCGCCGAGATATGTCACGAAGCCACGCCCGATCAGACGGGCCGCGTCTTCGTTGATCTCGGAGGGATAGAGGCCACGCACGTCGTAGGCCTTGAAGATCGAGCGATTGATCGTCATAACTTGGTGTAGTCGGTGAGAACCGTCTTGTCGCCGAGGACCACAGGGCTCTCGACGACGGAGTTGCGGCCGACGTGGCAGTTGCGGCCGAGAATCGAACCGCGCACGACCGCCTCGCGGCCGATCCAGCCGTTCGGCCAGATCACCGACCCGTCGATCACCGCCCCTTCTTCGACGTGCGTGTGCCGGCCGATGACCGAGTAGGGCAGAACCTTCGCGCCGGCCTTCAGGGCGACCCCCTCGTCGATGAAGCACGGGCCGTGGATCTCGACCCCTTCGTCGATCTTGACGTCGGGCGCCACCCACGCGGTGCCGTGAGCCGATCCGGCGAACGGGGGCGCGGAATACCGTCCGTCCATGATGTCCCGATGCACCTGCAGGTACTTGGCCGGCGTACCGATGTCGATCCAGTAGCCGTTATCGACATACGCCACGAACGTCTCCCCGCGTTCGATCAGAGAAGGGAAGTAGCTGCGCTCGATCGACCAGGCGGTGTCCTTCGGGATGCGGTCGAACGTGTCGGGTTCGAGAATGTAGATGCCGGCGTTGATCGTGTTGCAGGTGATCTCGCTGTCGCTCGGTTTCTCGAGGAACCGCTTGATGTTGCCCTGTCCGTCGGTCTCGACCAGGCCGTAGGCGCGGGGATTGTCGACCGGCGTGAGCACGATCGTCGCTTTCGCCTTGCGGTCGCGGTGGAGCTGCAGCACGGCATTGACGTCCACCTGCGTCAGGACGTCGCCGTTGAACACCACGACCGACTCGGTGAGCTGATCGCCCGCATAGCGGATGGCCCCCCCGGTGCCGAGCGGCATGGGCTCGACGACGTAGCGGATGCGCACGCCAAGGCCGTCCCCTTCACCGAGGATCTCCTCGATTCGTCGCGGCTGGTAGTTCAGGCTCAGGATCACTTCGTCGATGCCCGGCACCTGCCGCAGCTGGTCGATCTGGTAGTGCAGGAAGGGCCGGTTAAAGATCGGGACGATGGGCTTGGGTGTGTGAACCGTGAGCGGTCGCAGACGCGTGCCCTTGCCGCCGGCAAGAAGAATAGCCTTCATGTCAGCCGCCAATTGTACCTTCATCGCGATGCTGAATGGTGAATTCTGAATGCTGAAGTAAGGGCAACGCTGAAGGGAGCAGGGCAATGGGAGCGGGCTGAAGTAAAGTGTTGCGCAACGCCGGATGAATCTTCCCAACGCGATCACGCTCGCCCGCATTTTCCTGGTGCCGCTGCTGGTGGTCGTTCTGCTGACGAAATTCGAAGGCAAGCAGATCCTCGGGGTCCGGCACGAGCTCGTCGGCGCGGCGATTTTCGCGATCGCGTCGCTGACCGACTGGCTCGACGGCTATCTGGCCCGGCGCCGCCAACAGGTCACCACTTTCGGGCAGTTGATGGATCCGCTGGCCGACAAACTGCTGATCACCGCGGCCTTCGTGTCGATCGTGCAAATGGGGCTCGCCCCGGCGTGGATGGTGGCGGTCATCCTGGGGCGGGAATTCCTGGTGACCGTGCTGCGCAGTATCGCGCACTCCCGCGGGGTGATCATCGCCGCCTCACCGCTCGGCAAGTTGAAGATGGCCTCAGAGGTGACGGCGATCCTCGCCCTGATTCTCGGCGACGAGTACCTGCGGCAGTTCGTCGTTCTCGGCATCGTCGCGCTCTGGACCGCCCTTATTACGGCGGTCGTCTCCGGCGTCGACTACTACCGGCGATTCAACCACCTGCTGTCTCAGCGGTGAATCGCGACCAGGTCACCGACCTGGATCGCCTCGCGCGACTTTTCGATCCGCATCAGAGACGTCTCGAACTGCGTCGAGGTGATGATCGCATCGCCGATCGTCACGACGGGCGCGTCCCCGTCGAGCGTGCGCCGGAACAGCGTGAGTCGCTGGCCCGCCCGCAAGCCGTGATCGGAGCCACGGTCGATGACCATCAGTGATCCGCCACCGGCGCCGAGCTGACGGCGGTCGTCGCCGAGGATCACCCGCGCGGGCCTGGCAAAGTCAGGCGTTCCGGCGGCGATCGCCGATGGTGGGGCCGGAAGGACCAGCGGTTCCAGATAATCGCCCTCGAGGATCCCGTCACAAGCCTCGGCGACGGTGGCGGTCGCGACGTCGGCCTTTGCGTCCACGACCGTGACCCAGCCTGCGGTGTGAATGCTGTACGGCTGCTTCTCGGTCGTGCGCACGGTAAATCGGTCTTCGACCACGCGCCGGACGTAGAACCGCTGTCCGGCCTGGATCCCCTGCGCGGTGCCGGCGTTGATGATCACCGCATCGCCCGGCGCGAACAGCGCCTTCCCCCGCTCCGAACCGGATCCGACGATCCGGATGGTCCGGGCCGGCAAGGTCAACGTGGCCTGGGCACCGCACAACAGGTCGACCGGAACCGTCCGGGTGGCGGCGGGACGCCGTTCCTGCGCCGCGGCCGCAACGCTCAGGCTCAGGATCATGAACGCGGTCAGGCAGCGCGCGAGTCTCGTGTGCATAGTGGCGCCAGTGTGGATCGGCGGGTTCCCCTGCACTTCGCCGATTACTTCTTGATCTGCGCCTGCATCTGGGCCTTGAGC